>CAYQXW010000026.1:0-14023 GCA_964421615.1 uncultured Planctomycetales bacterium | reverse complement strand
ACTTTCTGCTAAAAGCTGGCAATACCAATCAGCAGTTGACTTAAGTTGCTCAGAAAAAGGCATTAGTATTGAAATAGGTTTACCTTTCTCTAAATACATTATTGTCTGTAAAACTGCATACATATATGCAGGATTTTCAAAAACAGAAGGCTTCGAACATCTTTCTAACATTGCAGCAGCACCAGCTAAAACTTCCTTAATTTTTACCCCAATAATCGCTAAATGCAGTAATCCCATATTAAATTCTGAAAATCTTCCGCCAACCCCTTTTAACAAAGGCAAATTCCTAAAACTTAATCTATCTTTTTCTTGGTGCATATCAACTTTTTTTCTTAAAGTTCCAGAGTTCGGATCTGTAATACAAAAAATCTGGCGACCATAATTTTTCCCAACACCTTTTTCTAACCAAGGTTCAACTACAGAAAAAGCAGCTTTAGTTTCAGAAGTTTCTCCTGATTTAGAAATAACAATAACAAAAGTTTTCTTTGGATTTAGATTTTTCAATAAAACACTGAGTGTTTGTGGATCAAGATTATTGCCATCAAAATAAATACGTGCACGTTTATTTCTTGCTTCAGGAAATTCATTGTAATATGGAGAAGCTAACGCATCCTGAGCAGCTTTTAAACCTAAATAAGAACCACCTATTCCTAAAGAAATAACATTGTCATATTTAGTCGCAATTTCTTCGCCTAAATCCTGAATAAAATCAATAGTTGATTTCTCCTGAAAAGCTAACATCGTCCATTCCAAACTTAGATTAATTCTATCCTCTTTATTCGCTAAAACTTTACTCAAATGCTTGTGCGATTTTTCTATCTGTTCAGAAAGTTTTTTAATATCTTCGTCTGTAACACCATGCTCTTTTCCAATGTTTGAGCTAAACATATTATTAAAATCAAAAGTTATTTGTTTCATTTCAACCTTCCTTTTTATCTTTTAAAGTTTTTTACTATTTCTACTATTTGTTTGTTCAATTCTTCTATTGTTGCCTGTAATTTCTGATTTGTATTAATCAAAGCCTGATTGGATGCAACAATTACTTCAAAATCCTGTTTATTATCCTGGATTTTACTTTCAAAAATATTGATTTTATAAACAATAAAACCCAAAATCAAAACAATTAACGTCAGCATAACACTTAAATATTTCATTTTACCTCACGATTATTATTTAAATAAAACTTTGAAGAAAATTTTAGTGTTTTTCGAGCGCTAAAGATTTTAGCAAAATTTATTTGGTTTTTGAGGATATGCCGAACCTAATAAACAATCAATGTTCGGCATGGCGAGGATGCCTGAGCGAGTTTTTCTAGAGAAAACCGAGCGAGTTCCACAGCCACCGAAAAAACAAAATAAATTTTGCCCACCAGCGTATTGATTTTAATTAAATACAAAGTATTTAATTAAAATCTACTGGTGCAATCGATCGCGCGAGAAAATCCTAAAATTTTTTCAAAGAACGTTTCCTAACAAATAATTGCTTCCCTAATCTATAATCTTTTCTAATAGTTTTAATATCTCATCATCTAACCGCGAAACTTCCTGTTCAATATCCTTAATTCGTTTGCCATATTCCCGAACAGTTTCTTCCTCTCTAAAAATATGCGGATTCGATAAAGCGCGAGATTTAGCATAACTTTCTAAATTCAATTCTTCTTTACGTTTTTCTAATTTATTAATTTTTTCTCTTAAAACAGCATTATTCTTTTTTTTATTCGACTGATCTTCTCTTTTTAATCTTTCTTCTTCTTTAGCCTTAGATTTTATCTCTTCCTGCTTTTGCTTTTCTATATCAACTTTCTTTTTCTGCTGCAAAGAATATTCAGTCTCACCTTTTGCTTTTTTATCTAAATAATAATCTAAATTTCCTGGATACTTTTTAACACAACCTTCTTTTACTTCATATACAACATTCGCTAAAGAACGTACAAAATGAATATCATGGCTAATACAACAAATAGTACCTTCATACTCATTAAGAGCCTTAATTAAAGCATCTACAGCATCCACATCCAAATGTGTCGTCGGTTCATCCAGTAAAAGAAAATTAGGCGGGTTAATCAATAATTTAACTAAAATCAACCTACTTTTTTCTCCTCCAGACAAAACTTTAACATGTTTATCTACATCATCGCCTGTAAATAAAAAAGCTCCCAAAAGAGTACGAATACTGGATTCTGCCATAAACCCTGGAGCAGCATTATACGCCTCTTTTAAAACTGTATTTTCTGGATTAAGAACATCAAGCCTGGTTTGCGAAAAATATCCCATCTGCACATTATGTCCAACTTTTCTTTCTCCACTATTTATATCAACAACCCCTGCCATAATTTTAAGCAGCGTTGATTTTCCGGCACCATTGTCCCCAACAAGAACGGCTTTTTCCCCTTGAATAATCTCAAAATCAAAATCCTTATAAACTTGAGTATCTCCATAGGATTTCGAAATTTTATTTAAATTAATCACACGATAACCACTTTTTTGAGTAGGAGGAAATTTAAAATTACCAATAGTTTCTCTAACATTAACAGGCAAAACTATCTCGTTATCTTCAATTTTTTCAAGAATTGTTCTCTTCGCTCTTACTGTCGAAGCTTTATTCGGCTGAGCATGAAATCTTGTAACAAATTTTTCCAACTGTTCACGTTTTTTTTCCTGCTCTTTATACTGCTTTTCTAAAAAAACTCTTCTATCACGTTTTATCTGCTCGTAAAGTTCATAATTTCCCTTAACCTTAGCAATAGCGCCATTTTCTAAAATAAGCGTATAATTTGTAACATCTGTAAGGAAATCCTTATCGTGGGAAATCATTATAAACGTACCGTTAAATTGTTCCAAATAATCTTTTAACCATAAAGCTGCATTTAAATCTAAATAATTAGTCGGTTCATCCAATAATAAAATATCATAAGAAACAGTTAACAATTTTGCTAGTAAAGTACGCATCTGCCAACCACCGCTTAGCTGCATAATTGGCTTATGAAAATCTTTTTCTTTAAAACCTAAACCCATTAAAATTTTTTCTGCTTTATGCTCTAATTCAAAATATCCCAAAACATCTAACTCATGTAAAATTTCACCATATCTATTTGAAGCAGCATCATTATTATTCTCTAACTCTTCTTTTTCTATTAAAAGTTTCTTAATTGTTCTATCACCCTCTATCAATTCAGCAATAACGGTATGATCAGAATTAAAACTAGATTCCTGTGGTAAATAACCAATACGGATATTTTTATTAATCTGGATTACTCCCGATGAAGGCTCTGTTTCACTTAAAAGTAAATTAAAAAAAGAACTTTTACCTGCTCCATTAGGACCAATAAGACCTATTTTCTCTCCCTTATTAATAGTAAGGTTAAGATTTTCAAATAAAACTTTCTTTCCGTAATTTTTTGATAAATTATTTATTGTAATCATGGATTTTACACTGGCCTTCTTGCCTCTAAAGCCTTCGATAAAGTAGCAGAATCAGAATACTCAATATTCGACCCTACCGGCAATCCTACACCGATACGACTCAAATTTACTCCGAGAGGTTTTAAAATTTTGGTAAGATATAAAGCTGTCGCTTCACCTTCAGTATCAGAATCAGTAGCTATTATAATTTCTTTAATTTGTTCCTGCTTAACTCTTGCCATTAAAGTATCTATTTTTAAATCATTCGGGCCTTTTCCTTCCAAAGGAGCAATCGAACCTAATAATACATGATACCCCCCATGAAAAGAACCCGTTTTTTCCATCATCACGACATCCACAGGTCTTTCTACCACACAAAGAACAGATTTATTCCTACCTGGATTATTACAAATTCCACAAATATCCGTCTCAGATAAATTATGGCAAATCTGGCAAAATCTTACATTATTTTTAACTTTTGAAATAGACTGCACTAACAATTCAACATCATCTGCAGTAGCAGAAAGCAAATACGTAACAATTCTTTCTGCACTTCTTCTTCCTATTCCCGGAAGTTTTACTAACTTTTCAATTAATTTTTCTATAGATTCTGTATAATTAGCCATCTTAATTAACCCTCTTTTATTACTTTAGCATTAAACATTCTCAAAGCTGATTTTATTGCTGGATTAGTATTAACTACATCTGTATGCTTTTCTTCAGCCGAAAGCATAAAACTCAATTGTATATCACAATTCAATATTTGCTTAATATTTTTTTCAACTAACTCTTTATTATCTTTCCTCTCAAGCATTTCTTTATGTAAAGAACAATTTTTAGGAAAACTTACTTTCAAAATATTATTACTAAATTCTATTGGTTCAGATTCATTAAGATATGTACCTAATAACATCTTCGAAGTTTTCACTAATGAAATAATATGATTCCATTGCGACTTAAATAAATCTATAGATACTTCCGTATTCACAATATTTACACTTGGTTTAATATCATCAATCTGGGGCTCAACCGGCTTAACCGAAACAGTACTTACGGTTTGAACTTTTGGATTTACAACTGAATTATTCACTACAGAATGCGAAGTAACATGAATTGAATTAGTTTTATCTTGCGCTAATCTCACTAAAGCAATTTCTAGTGGGATGCGTACAGAATCAAATCTTTTCGTCATATCCTGCGCGTTAGATAAAATATTAAATGCACTAAAAATATAATCCAAACTAACATTTTCTGATTGTTTCAAAAGTCTATCGCAAACATCCTGCGGCAGATCCATAAGCTCTATATCAGCTTTAGAAACTTTAGCAATCATAATATTACGGAAATGCTCAACCAAATTAGTTAAAAAAGTATTAACATCTTTACCTTGGTTTATAATCCTATTAAAAATTTCTAAGGCATTTTTAGGTTCTTTATTAATTAATTTATCTGTTATTTCAAAAAGAGCAGATTGATCTACCAACCCCAACATAGAAGTAACATCTTGAATAGAAATTTTTTCTTTTGCAAAAGCTATCAGCTGATCCAAAATAGATTCAGCATCTCTTAACCCACCATCACTTGCTCGAGCAATTGCCAATAATACATCTTTATCTACAGACACATTTTCATTTTTAACAATTTTTTCCAATAAACTAATTATTTCGACAATAGTTATTCTACGGAAATCAAGCCTATGACATCTAGATAATATAGTCGCAGGAACTTTATTCGGAGATGTCGTAGCAAAAATAAATTTTACAAACTCTGGTGGTTCTTCTAAAGTTTTCAGTAAAGCATTAAATCCATCAGAAGTAATTTGATGCACTTCATCAATAATATAAATTTTATATTTTCCTTGAACAGGAGAAAATCTTACATTCTCTCTCAAAGTACGAATTTCATCAATCCCACGATTGGACGCACCATCGATTTCAATAACATCCAAACTTCTACCCTGAGAAATTTCAAGACAAGAAGAACATTTACCACAAGGATTATCAGTCGGAGCCTCTTTACAATTAATCGCTTTAGCTAAAATACGTGCAGTTGAAGTTTTACCAACTCCACGTGGACCAGAAAAAAGATAAGCATGCGCTAATCTATTTTTGGTGATCGCATTTTGTAAAGTTTCTACAATATGATCCTGTCCGACCAACTCCGAAAAACCTTTAGGACGCCATTTTAAAGCTAATACAACGTAAGACATAAATTAAAAAAACATTGTGACAGATGCTTCATAAGTATCTTGATCAAAATAATGCACCCGGTCAATATGTCTCCAATTAACAGTTGTTTCTAAATATTTATTTATAGGATAACTAACACCTATAACTACTTCATTTCTTGTACCTCTACCCTGATTTAAATCGTAAGTATACTCATCGATAATAAAACCTTCCAATTTAAATTTAGGCTTATTTACTAAATAATAACTTAACTTAAAATTATATTCTACGTCCCGATATTCTCTTTTTTCATAATATCCATACTGCTGACAATCATCTCGAGACCATATTTGCGAAAATCTTAAACTCGTGTAAAACCATTTCGTTAAATCTTTCCCAATTTCTAAACCCAATCTTTCTTTTTGCCAAAAAGCTTGATGAACATTTCTTTTTACTTCAAAAAAAGGTTTTATTCTTAAAAAAACATCTTCTTGATTATTTAAATCAAAATCCATAGATAATTTGTTAATATACATTTTCTCTAATGGATGATTCGGATCATAATTAAAAGTTTGTTTCCAGCTAAAAATTCCTTTTTTCAGATTAAGAGCAAAAGTATTTGTAACTAAAAAAAATAATCCTATTAAAACTATACAACAAATCAAAAAACATTTAGATTTCATTTTAAAATATCACGTTTATTAATTCCAAAACTTAATAATGTTTCATCTGGATTAGCAATATACTTGCGACAATTTTTAGTTACATCTTCAATATCTAAAATGTTCTGCTGCACTAAACTTTTAATCACAGCAGTTCTTAATTTCAATTCATCACTGATATCTTTAGGAGTTTTTCCACTTATTTGAGATAATCTATCCCTAAAAACACTACTTACTGCAGTTTGTTTAAAACAAACACTATTATAATCATAATGCCATAACGGAGATAATAAAACCATATCTTTCTCCAATCCAGCAGTTTCAACTAATTCACCAACAACCCTAATTACTTTACCATTAACATTATATCTTCTCATAATAACAAAAACATCAACTAAATTAACTAAAACCTCATTAACATTCATCGGCTCATGCTGCAACCGCATAATTGTTTCACGAGCTGAAGAAGCATGCAAAGTTCCCATACAATATTTACCGATATTCATAGCTGTCATCATATCCTGCGCTTCTTTCCCTCTAACCTCACCAACTACTATTCTGTCTGGACGCATTCTTAAAGAATTTTTTACTAAATCTGCAAGACTATTCTCATCATTGCTCTCTAATCGAGATATATTCTCTTCTGTATTAGTATTCAGCTCTAAAGTATCTTCGATAATAACAATTCGGTCATTTTCTGGAATAAAACTAAAAAGTGAATTCAAAAGTGTAGTTTTTCCTGCACCTGGACCACCTGCAAGCATCAAATTTGCAGATTTAACTCCTAACCCTTCAACATACAACCAAAACTGTGCTGCTAATTCAGGGATTAAACATCCAGTTTTAATTAATTCAATAATACTTAAAGCTTTTTCCTTAGCACGAGTAATAGTAATCTGTGGTCCAAAAGGAGAATAAACTATATTTGCACGCCCTTTTATATCGGCTAATTCAACATTATTAACACTCTTAATCTCTTTACGACCAGAAAAAACAATTAATTTTTTAATAAAAAGATCTATTTCTTCTCTAGATTCAAACCTTTTATCGGTCTTAACTAAACCTAATTTAGTTTTATGCACAAAAATAGGCGCAAGATAATTAATCATGATATCTTCTACATCTTTATCTTCCAAAAATTCTTCGATTAGTCCATAATTTAAAAATTCTTTAAAAAACTGTTCTAATTCTAAACCTTTAGACTTTCTTACAAACTTTTGACATTTAGGAGAGTTATAAACTTCCAAAAATGCCTGAAAAATAATATCATGCTTAGAAGTAATATCCTGCAAAAGGAAAATTTTACCTGTTAATTTATTAAGAATCTCTGTTTCAATCTCTATACGTTCTTTATCCATCGCCATATGAGCTCCCTATTTTTACAAACTAAGCGCAATTATATCATTTCTTTATATATATGTCTATATTAATGGAGCACTAAACAATTAAATTTAATGCTTTCAATAAATTAAAGAAATTATGTTTTTTGCCGATAAAAAGAAATGGAGAATAATATGAATATTGATTATATAAGTAATAATTTATTTGTTTCAAACTATTCACCATTAGCTAGCTCATCACTCAAACCACGAGATAATAATAATAATTCCTTATCTCTTCCCCAAGATTCTGTTTTTATTTCTGAAGAAGCACAAAAAGCTTACAAATCATCCAAAACTCAATCACCTGCAACTGACAATAAAAAAGAACTTTCTGAAGATGAAAAAAAAGAAGTAGAAAAAATGAAAAAAAGAGATTCTGAAGTAAAAACTCATGAGATGGCACACAAAATGGCTGCAGGATCTTATGGCGGTGGAATCGTATATGAATATGAAACAGGACCTGATGGAAAAAAATATGCTTCTGGTGGACATGTTGATATAGATATGTCCAAAGAAAAAACTCCTGATGCCACAATTAGAAAAGCACAAGTAATTAAACGTGCAGCCAACGCGCCTTCTGAGCCATCATCTGAAGATAAACAAGTAGCGGCAGATGCCCAAAAAATGGAAGAGGAAGCTAGACAGGAAAAGTTAGAAGAACAAAAAGAACAATCTCAAGAAACCAAACAATCAGATAAAAACAATATTACTCAAACCCAATCTTTATTAAACAGCATTACAAACAATTCTTTTGGTCAAAAACAAATATAAGAATTAAGGACGCTTTATAGTTTTCACTACAAAACGTCCTTTTTTTGACGGTATTATTTTTTATAAATAACTCTTCCGTCCTTTATTAATTTATCGTTAATAATTTTCTCTTGCCTCTTTATAAAAAATTTGAGGTTGATAGTAATTACCACTTAACTGCTCTGCAATTTCTACTAATCTTATAAAATCTGCACGATTACCATTCTCATCTTTGCCTAAACTATTTCGTGCTCGATTAATAACATCAACGTAAGAAGCATTATATTTGTATGGAGAATTACGCAATAACAATCCAAACTCTGCAACACTAGAAGCAAACCTTAAATTATCAGACGCAAACCAACTTTCTTGATTTGGGGTTACAACACGAGTCAAAAGTTTACTATGATCTGAATTTGGTTCTTTATAACGTAATTTTACTGTTAGCAATTCATGGCTTGGAGAAAAAGTTTTTTGATATTTCAAATTATCCACTCCAGGGTTATATTCGGCTTCACCTGTAATAATTTCATACAACGCTGTCACAGAATGACCTGCGCCAATTTCACCTGCATCTTTAGTATCATCATTAAAATCTCGTGCGGCCAACGCTCTATTCTCGTAACCAATCAAACGATATGCTTTAACTTTTGCTGGATTAAATTCAACTTGAATCTTTACATCTTTAGCCACTGTGGATAAAGTCCCCATCAACTGGTCCATAAAAACTTTTTTCGCTTCCATAATATTATCAATATACATAAACTGGCCATTACCTTTATCTGCTAAAGCTTCCATTTTATTATCTTTCAAGTTACCCATACCAAACCCTAAAATTGTTAAGAACACTCCCTTATTACGTTCTTGTTCAATCAAATATTCTAACCCTTGCTTATCAGATATTCCTTGATTAAAATCACCATCGGTAGCTAAAATAACTCGATTGTTTGCTCCATTTTTAAAATTATTCTTAGCAATAGAATATGCTAAACGAATTCCATCTGCACCAGCAGTAGAACCACCAGCTGATAAATTTTCCATAGCATTCACTATTGAATATTTGTCTGATCCTGAAACTCCATTTAGAACTAATTCTGGATACGTAGAATATTTTACAATAGAAATTGTATCTTGAGGTCTTAGCTGTTCAATCAAAAATCTAAAAGATGATTTTAACAAAGTTAATTTATTGGCATCATTCATTGAACCAGATACATCAACTAGAAAAACCAAATTATTCGGTTTAGAATTTTTAATATTTTCTTTTTTCGCCTGCAAACCTACTAATAATAATTTATGCTCTTGATTCCAAGGACAATTTCCTATTTCAGTAGTAATACTAAACGGCTCGCCCCAATTTGGCTGCGGATAATTGTAAGAAAAATAATTAATCATCTCTTCAATTCTTACTGCATCCTGAGGCGGCATTTGATGCTGAGTTAAAAATCTACGGACATTAGAATAACTTGCAGTATCAACATCAATCGAAAAAGTTGATACTGGCGAATCAAAAGAAAGTTCCGGACGCGCATCGCCAGGATGATTGTATTCTTCAGTATTTAATACCGGTGGATTCCAATAATTCGTTCCCCCCTCAGACTCAACAGAAGAATAACTCCCTATTGGAACAAATTCTCTAGCTCTAACAATCTTGTCTTCTTTCGCAATATAAGCACTACTAGAACCAAAAACTTGCATAGCCGCATTGTTCTCTTGCAACGCTTTACGCTCACCATAATAAGGTTCAGATTGCTGTTGAGTAAAAGATACAGATTGCCCTGGAATAGCTCGTGCATCTGTAACATCTTGAATCTTATACTGCAAATTTTCTTTCGTAAAACTAGCAACAGCATTTTTAGGGTTATACTGTTCTCCCATCGAATCAGCGCCAGTTTTTAATTTCCCCACATATCCATGTTTAAAATACTCAATTGGGTTAACTATAACCGCATCAGTAGCATCATTTATTTTTCTCTGCAAACCCCTTTTCACATAAGTCTGAGTAATTCCTACAACTATAAAAATCACAAGCATTCCCAAAACACCTGCTGGTATAAAATTTTTCACTGTCTTATTCATTTTTTGCTCCCCTTCAAGCTCCAGGCGAACAATAGAATCTCTAACCGAACGATCAAAACTTTTATCCAATGAATTTTCTTTTAAAGCATTTATTTTCCCGGATATCATTTGCAAATTTTTCAACTCTTCTTGGCAAACAACACAAGTTTTTAAATGCTCATCCAGAATTTGTTTATCTTTTAATCCAAGTTGTCCATCTATATAACTGCTAATTTGTTTTGTAAAATTACATTTATTCATTAGAACCTCCCTGCATTTCTCTCATATACGGGAGAAGTTTATCTTTTAAGTTTTGCCTCGCTCTATAAATTAAAGTCTTCACTGCTGCCGGAGAAACTTTTAATATTCGTGCGATTTCCTGATAGTCCATTTTTTCATATTCCCTTAATATTAACGCTTCGCTTTGGAGAAAGGGAAGCTTCTTAATACATTCTTTCATAACCTTTGCAAACTCATCTTCTTCAACTATCTGGTCCGGAGAAGGATCCAGGCTTTCAAACTCAACTTGATCATCTGAACCATCTTGTTTTGTAGGCCAGATGCTCAACCATTTTTTCTTTCTGACAGAACTAATAAACAAGTTATGTGCAATACCAAACAACCAGGTTGAAAACTTACCTATAGGTTTATACTCTAACCTATTCTGATGCACCCGCAGGAAAACTTCCTGAGTAATATCAGCGGCTTCAGCGCTATTGGAGCTTAAGCGACATAAGAACCGATATACAGGATTCTTATATCTACGCAATATCTCATCCATCACCAGCATATTGCCTTGCCGATATTCTTGCATTAATTCATGATCTGTTAAGTTCTGCATATTCTTTAGCCTTTTTCCCTCTCTCCACTTTGTTAAACGCACAGGAGAGCAAAAAGTTTCAACTTTTTTAAACTTATTATTAACATCGACTATTTTTTACTAAAACTTTAGGACCGTTTCCTTTTATCTCCTTACAATTCATATACTTCCAATGGAAGTGTCCCCCAATCATTCTTCTTTATAAACATCTATACTTATTCGTTCTTTATTCTTTTCTTCACTTGAACCATTATAATTTTTATAACTACTCCAACAATAATCTTGAACTCCTTCAACTAAACCTGCCCTAACCGGGTTATGGTGAATGTAATCCAAGCAATCAACTAAATATTTATCACTATCAATAATATTACTTTTAAATCTACCTTGCCAAACATAACCCGTATAAGCATATTTTTTTCTATAACTAACACTAAAAGACAACAATATTGCTTGCATTATTTTAGAAATATCTCGTCCATTATATACCATAATAAGTAAATGAGCATGATTATCCATTAAAACATATCCATACAACTTAAAAGAAAATCTTTTTCTAAATTTATCTACAATATCTAAAAACATTACTTTTTCTTCTTCTTTTTCTAAAACCCCAAACTGATTATTCCCTCTAACACAAATATGAAAAACAGAATTTTTATAGAAAATTCTTAATTGTCTAGCCATTATTCTCTCCTTTATACAATAGACGAAATAAAAAGAATTTTCTAACATGTTTTTAAAAATAAATATGGAGCATCTACTTAAAGATACTCCATATTTATTTTGGGGACAGTTCCTACAGAAATAATTCACAGACAATAACTTAGAAGGAAACGGTCCTATTTCATAATATCTGCTAAATCCTGGTCAGGTGTTGTAATCAGCTTTAAATCAAAATTATCCTGCAGAACTTTAAACACATTAGGAGTTATAAAAGCCGGCGACATCGGCCCAATTCTAATACCTTTAATTCCTAAATGTAATAAAGTCAGTAAAACCGCCACAGCTTTCTGTTCAAACCAGGATAATACTATTGATAACGGCAAATCATTTACCCCACAATTAAAAACTTTAGCTAACGCCGCTGCTACCTGTATCGCCGAATAAGCATTATTACACTGGCCAATATCAATCAATCGAGGAATACCTTCAATCTCGCCAAAATCTAGCTTATTAAAACGATATTTACCACAAGCCAAAGTTAAAATCACACAATCCTTTGGAACTTTCTGCGCAAATTCTGTATAATAGTTTCTTCCCGGCTTTGCACCATCACAACCACCAATCAAAAAGAAACGTTTAATCTTGCCAGCTTTTACCGCAGCCACAATCTTGTCAGCAATACTTAAAATTGCTGTATGATGAAATCCAGTCATAATCTTTTTACCTGGCGCTTCCGGTAAAGAAGGCAATGATTTTGCTTTAGCAATAATCTTACTAAAATCTCTATTCTCGATATGCGTAGCACCTGGAACTCCAGTAATCCCGATTGTAAACAACCGGTCTAAATAAGTTTTATCCGGTGGAATCAAAACACAGTTAGTCGTCGCTAACAAAGCACCACTAAAAGTATTAAATTCTTTCTTTTGTTCCTGCCACGCTCCTCCATAATTACCTACTAAATGTTTAAACTTTTTTAATTCTGGATAACCATGCGCCGGCAACATTTCACTATGCGTATAAATATTTATACCAGTCCCTTCTGTTTGTTTTAACAATTCATACAAATCAATCAAATCATGACCAGTAATTAAAATTCCTGGTCCCGCTTTTGTCCCCGTCTCAACTTCTACCGGAACAGGATTTCCAAATCTCTCGGTATTAGCTTTATCCAAAATTTCCATCGTTCTTAAATTAATCTCTCCAGCTTTTAAAACCATCTGGATATACTGATTAATATCAAAACTTACATTAGTAATTGTTTTAAATAAAGCTTCATGCATAAAAGCATCAACCTGCTCATCGCGCACTCCAAATTGACGAGCATGATATGCATAAGCAGCAATTCCCTTTAACCCAAATAAAAGCGTATCCTGTAAACTTTGAATATCTGGATTTTTCCCGCACACACCCGCAACAGTACAACCGGTTCCTTGAGCTGTCTGCTCACATTGATAACAAAACATTATTTTCCTCCTTTTAAATTTTGCCACCTTTGTTCCCCTAAACATTCACGCGCACTTTGACACCAATCCACACACGCAGGCAGCTTAGTTTTAATAATTTCGTTTTTGCAGTTGGGGCAGCGAATTTTGTTCTCGTCAGAAAAAATTTCGGCCTCATAACTACAAAATCTACATCGTACATTTTCTATTTGAAGATTACGTTTATCTTGCCCAGGACATTTATTAGTTATTAACATCTAAATCACCCACCTTTAATAATATCCGCAATAGAAACAGATTCTAATTTTTCAACTGCATAATTCTGAATATCCATAACTTGTTTTCTTAAAAAACATTTATTTTTATTAGGACAAACTTTCTTTTTAAATAAACACTGACTTAATTCTAAATCTCCTTGAAATATTTTTACAATATCTAATAAAAATATTTTTTTAGGATGCATTGCTAAAATAAAACCACCTTTTATGCCTTTATTAGAGATTACAATTTTACTTTTATTAAGGATCTGCATGATTTTCCTTAAAAAAGGTTTAGGCATTTTTAATTCCTCAACTAACTCATCAGTTATTACTTTAGTATTCCTATTAGCCATATAACACAAAGCTCTTACAGCATAATCTGAATCTCTTGTTATTAATTGCACATCTCCTCCC
>CAYQXW010000025.1:0-14309 GCA_964421615.1 uncultured Planctomycetales bacterium | reverse complement strand
TAAATCCCAATTAATTAATTTCTTTATTTCTTCTTCATAAATGCTTTTAATGTGTTTCATATATCAAATTTTTTTAAATACATTTATATCCATCTACAAATTTAACAGGTCCCTTCCTATATTTTCCAAGAATTCATTAAACCTGTCTAAAATTATTATAAATCGTGATAATATTTTCATTACCATATTTTCTTATAGAATATTCATATCCTAAATCAGTTATCTCTAGTAAGATATCTTCTAGATCTGTCTCAAATGATTCGTATAATTTTACATATTTCATTTTTATATTTCATTTTTATACTCTACGTAAAATGATATCAATCATCCTCATATGGATCAGGATAAGTAACATTCCACCCATCCCATTCATCAACCACATAATCATCATCCTCATAATAGTAAGACATAGTAAGTTTTGGCATACCCTCAAACAATAAAATATAATATGTTATATATTCGTCCTTATATAGAAACTTATCTAGCTTAGTAATTATATCACTTTCCCTAATCTCCTTGTTTACATCATGATTAAGCTTATAAATATTAAATCCTCTAGACATATTACGAATAATTTTCTTTAAACTAAATGATATCTTCATTTGGGTATGCTTCCCGTAATCGATTAGTCAATTCAAACGTATAAAAACTAGATCCATCACTCTTATTGACACCGTTGCCTAAATATACATTATATGTTAATTTAATAATATAATTAAATATATTATTAACCGCATTAACCTTTAGAGGTTTTAATGGTAGATAAAATTTCCGAAAAAAGAATTAGTCGAAGAGTAAGGGCTATATTACGAGCCCGTTTTTTTATTGAAGGTGATAGTAAACCTAAAGAAGGATTAGTTCGGAATATTAGTTTGACGGGTTTAATCATTAAAGGTGTTGATGAAGCTGTTCCTATTTCTTCTGATTTGGAAATAAATATCTATAGTCCTCGGTTAATGGCTCCTATAAAAGTAAAAGGTAAAGTTGTAAGAATTGAAGAGGAAGAAAAATTATATAATTATGGAGTTGCTTTTGTTGATTTGATTCCTGAACATAAAGAAATAATTAGTCATTGGGCAAGAGTTGAAGGAATTGATAGAATTTTAAGTATTGCAGTTAAACATCAGGCTTCTGATGTTCATTTAGTTTCTGGTCAGCCTCCTGTTATGCGTGTTTTTGGTGAGCTGCATAATATGGGAGATGTTGTTATTTCTCCTCAAGAAATTCAAGATTTAGTCTATAGTATATTAAACGAAAAGCAAAAGAAACAATTCGAAGAACTGCTTGAATTAGATATGCTGTATGTTAATGATTACGGCCGGTTTAGGGTTAATGTCCATAAAGAAAAAAATCAGATGGGCGCTGTAATTAGGTATATTGCTACTGAAATTAAATCTATTAAAGAATTATCTTTGCCTACAGTTATTGCTGATTTAGCTTTAAAGCCCAATGGTTTGATCATTGTAGCTGGCCCGATGGGGTCAGGAAAAAGTACGACTATGGCTGCAATGATAGATTTGATAAATAGAGAAAAGAAAAAAGTAGTTGTTAGTTTGGAAGAACCGATTGAATATTTGTATAAGTCTAGAAAAAGTTTAATTATTCAGCGAGAAGTTGGGATAGATACTCATTCTTTTGTTTCAGCTTTGAAACATGTAGTTAGACAAGATACAAATGTAATTATGATTGGGGAGTTAAGAGATATTGATTCAATTTCTTTTGCTATTTCTGCCGCTGAAACAGGAAGTTTAGTTTTGACTACCTTGCCGACTTCAGATGTTATTTCTACAATTAATAGAATTTTAGATGTATTTCCTCCGGAACAACAATCGTTTATTAGAACTCGATTATCAGAAGTTTTGAGAGGAATTATTTGTCAGATGTTGTTGCCTAGGGTTGATGTAAAAGGAAGAGTTGTCGCTACTGAAGTTTTAGTTACTAATGCTGCTTCCTGTAATATTGTACGTAAAGGAAATCTTGAAGATTTACGTAGTATAGTTGAAACTGGGTCTAAGATGGGAATGCATACTATGAAAACTTCCATTGAATCTTTGTATGATCAAGGCAAGATTTCTCACGAAGATTATCAGGCTTACCTAAGTAATTTGACCAAAATTTAGTTTTATTCTTCGATAATGGATTATAAAAAAAACTATTTATTAGATTTTACGGCTTTTTTTGGCGGTGCAGTATTAATGATTTTTGAGATTGTTGGTTCAAGAATACTTGCGCCATATTTAGGCACTTCTATTTATGTTTGGACTAGTTTAATAGGTGTTATTTTAGCAGGTTTAAGTATTGGATGTTGGTATGGAGGTATTATTGCTGATAAAAAACCTCAAATTAAGATTCTATCTGTAGTTATTCTTTTAGCAGGAATTTGTATAGGGTTAAATTATTTTATTAAAGATATTCTGCTGAATTTTTTTCAGAAATTTAGTTTCCGGATAGAAGTTTCTTCTTTAATTGTTTCAATTATTTTATTTTGTCCTGCTGCATTTTTCTTAGGGATGGTCACTCCTTATTGTGTTAAATTAAAAACTCAAAGTGTAGAAAAAGTAGCTACTATCGTGGGAAGATTGTATGCTTTGTCTTCGCTAGGCAGTATTCTAGGTACCTTTTTTGCTGGATTTATTATTATTCCTTTTTTAGGAACTAATAAAATAATTCTCAGTCTAGCGGTATTCTTAATCATTTTGTCTTTTTTGTTAAATATTAAAAAATTTGCTATAGTTAGTTCTATTTTTATTATATTGTTTTCAACTTTTTTAGTTTTAGATAATGCTATTGTAAATTATATGTTTACTAAGTTTTCGTTTGTGGACGCAGATACTGAATATAATCGGTTTTTTATATATAAGGACAGAGATTTTAAAACCGGAAAAAAAATGTTAGATTTATTTTCTTTTGCTATCCAGTCTTCGGTTTTTATAGATTCAGATGAATTAGTATATGATTATTTAAAGTTTTATAAGTTAGCTTTTTATTTTAAACCTGAATTAAAAAATACGCTTATGATTGGTGGCGGTGCGTATACTGTTGCTAAAGATTATCTTAAAAGTTCTTCGGATTTGTTAGTAGATGTGGTTGAAATTGATTCTGGGGTTACAAAATTAGCGAAAAAATATTTTAATTTTAAAGAAGATGCGCGTATGCATATTGTTCATGAAGATGGTAGGGCTTTTATAAATAAAACAAATAATAAATATGATTTTATTTTTGAAGATGTTTATAACGCTGCGCCGGCTATTCCTTTTCAACTTGCAACAATAGAAGCTGTAAAAAAAAAGTTTGAGTTGTTGACTGATGGTGGAGTATTAATGACTAATGTTACTAGTTCTTTTTATTCAAATAGCGGAAGATTTTTGAGGGCAGAATATGCAACATATAAATCGATATTCAAACAAGTTTTTGTGTTTCCAGTTTATAATTTTGATCCTCAAAATATACAAAATATCATGTTGGTAGGCGTGAAATCTGATAGGAAGTTTGATTTTATTAGTACTGATAATCAAATGTCTAGATTTTTGGGGCAGCTATGGAAAAAAGATATTCCTTTGGATGTAGCAGTTTTGACAGATAATTATGCACCTGTAGAATTTTATGAGTATAATAAGTATAATAAGTTTAAAAAGAGATTTAAATATATTCCCTGGATAGAATATTTAAAAAATAAGGTATTTGTATAAAATGATGAAAAAAACGCAGAGTATTTCGATATGGTTTTTACCTTTAATTATTTTTGGAGGCATAATATTTCCGGTTTTAGGTAATTTGGTTTTAGGGATGATGATTTTTATTATAGTTTTCTCTTTTTTTAAAAATCGTTTTTGGTGCTCGAACTTATGTCCAAGGGGTGCTTTTTTGGATATATTAATAGCTAAGATAAGTAAAAATAAGCCGATGCCGAAGTTTTTATTTAACCCATGGTTTAAGTTGTTAGTTTTTGTTTTTTTTATTTCTTTTGTAACTTTTCAGTTAATTCTTGCTAAAGGAGTTTGGTTAAAGATCGGCTGGGTTTTTGTTTTAATGTGTATTGTAACTACTATTATAGCGACGATAATTGGAATTATGACAAAGCATCGGTGCTGGTGTATAATTTGTCCAATCGGATTTTTACAGGAAAAAATATTCATGTTAAACAAAAGGAGAAGTAAATGAAAAAGTTTAGTTTCTTAAAGTTTTTATTTGTTGTGTGTTTATTGTTTGGTATACAGAAAAATGTGTTTGCTAGTATATCATTTCCAAATATTAACTGGGGGTCTGTTGTTATGGCTTCGTATAGTGAGAGTACACTTGTTGGTGGTTCTTGGATATATGATTATACTGTATATAATGTTTCTACAGCTGATCCAGGTTTTACTCCTCTTATTAGAGATTGGGAGTTACCTTATTTTGAAGGTTCAGTGATTAATTTAATTGAAATGCCTAATGATAATTGGAGTTATAGTATTGAAACAGTTGGAGTGGCAAATATTGTTACCGGATGGGATGGAATTGCGTATTGGCAGAATATATCAGATCCGATGTATATCTCAGGTAGTCCTTTTAATCAAACAGACAAAGTTATTCATTGGTACATGAATAAAGGAACGGATACTTCTTTAATGATAGCTCCTAATCAGAGTTTAAGTGGATTTAAATTGACAGTTCCATTTCAAGGGACTGTCAATTCTCCTTATCAGGCTTCATGGTTTCTATTGCAAACTAGAACAGGTGACCCAGAGTATCCATGGGGTATTTCTAATGGTTCTTATGAATTACCAATGCCGGATTTATTAAATAACCGAGCTTCTGCAGTTCCTGAACCAGGTACTTTTGGATTACTGGGAATGGGACTTTTAGGATTATTAGGTATTTTTAGAAAAAAATAGAAGTATATAAAATTATTTAAAGGCTGGATAGAAAATATCCAGCCTTTTTTTATTTATCATATAAATAATATTAAAAAGCTTTTAAGAACTTTTTAATCCTGCCGATACTTATATTATAAAATATTTATAAAGGAGAATTTATGAAGAAAAGTTTTTTTATTTTTAAACTCTTTTTATGTTGTTTATTTTTTATAATATCAATTTTCTTTTGCGCTACTGTTTTTGCCCAAAAAAATACTCAAGTTTTAGTGAAAAAATTAGCACCATGTGCATATTATCCTAAAATTGTAAATAAAGACGTAAGTATTTTAAAGGTAGATAAATCTGAAAGACAAATTATTGTAAAATTAAAACCTAGTGAAACTATTGATACGCTTACTCCGTTGAATCAAAAATATGATGTTGTTTCTGTAGAAAAAGTTTTTAAGGATGTGTTATCTCCAGAAGCTGTATTAGCAAAATTAAAAAAAGATTTTAGTGAAGTTGGGAAAAAACATGATACTTGGTTTTGGCAATTAGATAAAAATTCTAAGGAATATAAGGAGTATGAAGAAAAACTTAAACAACAAAAAGATGAATTAGCGAATAGAATCCAAAATCAAGAAAAGTTAATTGTAAAATTAGAAGAAAGACAGAAGAGAGTTGTACAAAAAAAAGATCCACCGGATTTAAGTAGTATTTATTTAGTTGAAACTAAAAATTCTTCTAACATTAAAGCAATGGTTTCCGATTATTCTCAACATTCTGCAGTTGCTTATGCTGAGCCAAATTTAAAAATTAAAATAAACGCTTTTCCTGATTCTTTGCCTAATGATACTTATGTAGATTCCGATCAAAATGGAACTTGGAGCACAGGTGCTTTTACAGGTATTGGTATGAACTATGATGATTTATGGGGTACGAATAAAATTGAGGCAGAAAAGGCTTGGAAAATTTCGCAAGGAGATGGAATTTTAGTTGCAGTTATTGATACAGGAGTTGATTATAATCATGAAGATATAAGTACAAATATTTGGACTAATTCTGAGGAAGTAGCTGGGAACGGGATTGATGATGATTTTAATGGTTATATTGATGATGTTCGTGGATGGGATTTTGCTAATTCAGATAATGCCCCAATGGATGATGTTGGGCACGGTACACATTGTGCGGGAACTATAGCTGCTATCGGGAATAATGGTAAAGGTATAATCGGGGTTGCTCCAAAAGCTAAAATTATGCCTATAAAAACTATGGGGTTAGATGGTACTGCAGATTATGCTACTTTAGTTTCAGGAATTTATTATGCCATTAATAATGGGGCAGATGTTTTAAGTAATTCTTGGGGTGGAGAAGATAGTGGAGGCTTAACATTACAACAAGCTTTTAATTTTGCTGAGTCTAAAGGTTGTGTGAGTGTTGTATCTGCAGGTAATGGTGATAATAATGGTGTTCCACAAGATGCTTCCGGATGGGTACCTGCAAAATTTAGTAACGTTATCACTGTAGGTGCTTATGGTCCTGATTTACTTGCAACAAGTTTTTCTAATTATGGTTCTGTTGTAACAGTTGCAGCTCCGGGATTTGATATTTTATCTTTACGTGCTCAAGGAACTGATATGTATGGTAAAACAAATCCAGGGTATTTTGTTGTCGGCACTAACTATTATCGTTCTTTTGGAACTTCTATGTCTTGTCCTCATGTTTCAGGAGTTGTTGCTTTAATAATGTCAAAATATAAAAACTTTACTGCTCAAGCTATTAAGAATGTTTTAACCCAGACTGTAGATGTTCCAGGAGTAGATGTTCCAGTTCAACCAAGATATATTGGAAAAGGTTTTGTTAATGCTTTTAAAGCTTTACAGGTAACTGATGTTTCAGACGCGATTGTTTCTTTTAAAGATTTAAGTTCGATAGTTAGTGGAAAAATTGATATAAAAGCAGAAATTGTAGATACTAATTTTTCTAGTTATACACTTTATTATGGTGTAGGTAATGCTCCTTCGCAATGGATTCAGTTGAGTAGTTCAACTAGTTTGCCTGTATCATCCGGTGGAATAATTTGTACTGATTTTGATACAACTATTTTAGAAGATGGAGTGGCTACTCTTAAAATAAAAGAAATAGATTCTAATGGTTTAATTAAAGAAGTATTGGCTACGGTTGAAGTGAAAAATACAGTTATTTATTTATCTGAAAAAAATAATTTTTATCGTAAAGGTGATTCGGTAAATGTTAAAGGTAAATTGAGTGGAATAAGTTTTAAACTTGAATATGGAATTGGTGATGGAATAGATCAAAATGTTACTTCTTGGTTAAGTGATGGGGTAGGCTTAACAAATAATGGTAATTTACCGATTACAGGCGATGTTATTGCAACTTTGAATACTAGTCAATTACCTGCTGATAAATATTTCTGTTTAAAACTTACTTTAACTTATACTAGTGGTAATAAAAAAGAGTTTATTTTTAAGAATAATTTTATTGATAGTGCGTTAAAAGAAAATTTTCCTAAAATAATTGATTCTGATATTTCCGGGTTGACTATTGGTGATGTTACTAATGATTTAGGAAAAGAATTATTGTTAATGCATATTAAATCTTTTGATGTAAGCGGAAAAGTTTTTTCACTTTTGAATCAAACAGGAAATTTAATATGGAGTAAAAGTCAATCAGATGGGGATGCTTTTAAAGCTGGTTATATGGGAACTAATTTTTCAGTTCCAACAGTTGCAGATTTAAATAATGACGGGAATAAAGAAATAGCTTTCAATACTTCAGATAGGTCGGGTACTGTTTGTTTATTAGATAAAAGTGGCAATATGTTAACTAATTGGCCTAAAGGATGTGCATTTAAAACTGGAGATACTGGTAAACTTAATGGAATTTATTCTTCTCCAGTTTTTGAAGATATAGATAAAGATAATCAGTTGGAATGTATTGTTTCAGGGTTAATGTATGATATTAGAAATAATTCTTCAGATAAGCTTAGATTATTAAATGCCTGGAAGATTAATGGGGATTATGTTCAAGGTTGGCCTAATAACTCTAAAGATGAATATGCTAGTGATGCTACTCCTGCTGTAGGAGATTTGGATAAAGATGGAAGAAAAGAGATTGTTTTTGTTGAAAAAAATAATACGGGAACAGATGTTATTGTTTTAGATGCTGATGGTAATATTAAATCTGGGTGGCCCGTAAATTTACAGATTTCTAATCAAACATCATCTCCAGTCTTAGGAGATATTAATAATGATGGGAATTTGGAAATAATTTTGACGGAAGGTTATACTGTATCAGGACAAGAAAATAATAAGAAGATTAATATTTGGAAAAAAGATGGTAGTTATCTTAGTGGATGGCCCAAGCAGTTTAATTTTAATATGGGGCATTCCCCAGCTTTAGCAGATTTTAATAATGATAAAAAATTAGAAATAGTTATTGTTAATAATTTAGGAGATGTTTATGTTTTTGATTATGCAGGTAATATTGTAACCGGGTGGCCTAAAGCTTTAAGCAGTGATACAGAAGAAAAAGCTTCTGGTTTTGGTATTTCTTGTTATGACCCAGTTATAGTTGATGTTGATGGTGATAATCAATTAGAAATAGTAGCTGTAGTTTATAAAAATCCTCAAAAATTTGGTTATTTAGCTGAATTGCATGCTTTAAAATTTGATGGTAGTGAAGTTGCAGGTTGGCCAAAACCAATGATTAGCGATAATCCGCTTGCCTGGGGTGGAAATATAAGTGTTGATGATATTGATGGAGATTCATTATTGGAAATAGTTACATATATTAATAAAAATTTATATATTTGGGATACAAATTCTACTTATGATTTACAAAAAATGGCTTGGCCGCAATTTCAACACGATGCTTTGCATACAGGTAATTATCATTATGGCAAAGTTACAGAGCAAGATCCTACTAAGCCATCGACTCCTGTAGTTTCAGATGATGGTGCTACAACAAAAAATAAAACACAACTTTTTTCTTCATGGGTATGTGAAGATACAAATAATATAGTTGATATTTATGAATACAAAATTCTCGAGGGTAGCGTAAGTGGTAATGTAGTTAGAGATTGGACTTCTAATGATAAATTAAAAAATGTTACCGCTGGTGGTTTAAATTTAGAAGAAGGTAAAACATATTACTTTGCGGTACGCGCAAAAAGTAGTTCCGCAGTTTATAGTGATATTGGATATTCAGATGGTATTCAAGTAGTTGCTGAAACAGATCCAAATAAACCGTCTATGCCTGTAGTATCAGATGAAGGCGTGACGACTAAAGATAAAAGTCAGCTATTAGTTTCATGGGTATGTGATGATCCTAACGGAATAATTGCTGATTATGAATATCAACTTTTGGAAGGAAGTACAAGTGGGAATATTATTAAAAATTGGATGTCTGCTGGAAATCAAAAAGCGATTATTGTGGGTTATTTAAACTTAGAAGAAGGTAAGACATATTATTTTGCCGTGCGGGCAAAGAGTAATGCTGCAGTTTATAGCGATATTGGATATTCAGATGGGATTCAAGTGGTTACTGAATCTTCTTTAGCGGCTCCAACAAATTTATCTTATGTAGTACATACTACTGTAAGTGTAGACTTAACTTGGACGGACAAATCTGATAATGAAAACGGTTTTAAGGTCGAAAAAAGTACTGACAATATTAATTTTTTATTATTAGCTGATGTTGCTTCGAATGTTACAAATTATACTGATAATTCAATAGTAGCAGGTAATACTTACTATTATAGGGTATATGCTTATGATGGATCACAAAATTCTGCATATTCAAATATTGTGACTGTAAAAATTAATTCTTCAGATAAAGATGTTACTCCTCCAGTCGGGACTATTACAGTTAATAAAGATAATGCATATACTAATTGGAATAAAGTATTAGTAGAATTCAGTGCGCAGGATTCTGAAAGCGGCATGGGTAAGGGCGCGAAAATGAAAATTGCTGTTGATAATGAGGATGGTTCTACTACAGGTAAAATAATAGAATCGGAATATAGTACTAAAAAAATATTTCTTTTAGATGAAGAAGGTAAAAGTATTTTTACAGTTATATATTGTGATGTTGCTGGTAATTGGAGTGTAACTCCGGTTACCGGGTTTGTTACTTATGATAGCCATCCACCGGAAATTAGTTTAAGAATTAATAATGGTGCCGTTTCGACGAATACTAATTCTGTACTTTTAAATACTATGGCAACAGATTCTCTTAGCGGAGTAGGTAATGGTGCTAAAATGCGTTTTAAAAATGATGGTGCAAGTTGGACGCAAATGGAGGCATTTGCTATTACAAAAAATTGGACTTTGTCTGATGGGTTAGGTAAAAAAACTGTATTCGTACAAGTTTCTGATGCTGCTGGTAATTGGTCTGAACCAGTGAGTGCAAGCATAGATTTGCAACAACAAACAGCTAAGCCTGTAGCTAATGAACAAACTGTGCATGTTATTCAAAACAAAGTTGTTGATATTGTTTTAACTGCTAAAAGTAGTGTTGATAGTTTTTCTATAGTTGCTGATCCAATTCATGGTTTTCTATCTGGATCTGCACCAAATATGAAATATACTCCACAAAATGATTATGTGGGACAGGATTCTTTTACTTTTAAAGTAGTAAAAGACAGTTTAGAATCTGATAGTGCTTTAGTAACAATTAATATTTCTCAAACAAATAATGCTCCTGTTTTGAAAAAGATTTATAACAGGAATGTTGCAGTAGGAGTAAAAGTGAAGTTTTTTATAAAAGCGACAGATGTGGATAATGATAAAGTTACGTATGAAGCGAATAATTTACCTGCAACAGCTACATTTGATAAAAAGTTAGGTTATTTTGAGTGGACTCCGGCAGTTGAAGGTAATTATGATATTACATTTGCAGCTATTGATGAAAAAGAAGCTAAAAGTGATTCTCAAACTATTAAAATAACTGTAAGCAAATAAAGAAGGATACTATGTTGCCAAATAATATTTTGATTGGACAAGTTTTAGTAGAAAAAGGAGTTATTAGTTCGGAACAATTAGAAAGAGGATTGTTGGAGCATAAAAAACGCGGTGAATTTTTATGTACAACGTTAACAAAATTAGGATTTGCTTCAGAAGAAAAAATTTTCCATATTTTATCCGAAAAACTTAATATTCCTTATATAAAAATAAAAGATCTTAATGTTACTAATGATATTTTATTAAAAGTACCTGCTAAATTTGCTAGTCATTATAAGATAATTCCCATAAAATTTGAAAATAATTTTTTAACAATTGCAATGTCAGATCCATTGGATATTCGTACTCAGGATGATATAAAATTGCTTTTAAATCTAGAATTAAATTGTGTGCTTGCTTCTGAAGATGAAATACAAGAGGCGATTCATAAATATTATGGTGTTGGCGCGGATACTATTGAAAAAATTATTTCTAAAGAAGAAAAAGAAAATCCTAGTGATACTGTTGACCAGCAGCAGACGGAAGATTTAGCAGTAATGGCAGAAGATGCTTCAATAATTAGGTTTGTTAACCAGATTTTTTCTGAAGCTATAAAAAGTAGGGCCACGGATATTCATATTGAACCGTTCCATGAAGAATTAAGAGTGCGTATAAGAATTGATGGGATTCTTTATCAAATTAATACCCCTAATACCATTAAATTTTTCCATGCTGCGATTGTTTCTCGAGTTAAAATTATGGCAAACTTGAATATTGCAGAACAACGTCTGCCACAGGATGGACGTATAAAAATTAAGATTGAAGAGCGGGAAATTGATTTGCGTGTTTCCACTTTGCCAACTTCTTTTGGAGAGGCTGTACATTTGAGAGTTATTAGTTCACAGTCTTTTATGGAGTTAGAAAAAATTGGTTTGTTACCTGAAAACTTAAAAATTATTGAGCAGGTTATTAAAAGACCTCATGGTATTATTTTTGTTACAGGGCCTACTGGTTCAGGAAAATCTACGACTTTATATGCTTCTTTGGCTAAGATTAATTCAACGGGGATAAAAATTATTACGATTGAAGATCCTATTGAATATCAGTTAAGAGGTGTAAACCAGATGCAGGTTAATCCTAAGATAGGTTTTGATTTTGCTGTAGGATTAAGACATATTTTAAGGCATGATCCTGATGTTATTATGGTCGGGGAGGTTCGTGATTTTGAGACTGCGGAAATTGCGATTCGTTCTGCATTGACAGGCCATTTAGTATTTTCTACTTTGCATACTAATGATGCCGCAGGTTCGGTTACTAGACTTTTAGATATGGGGATTGAGCCATTTTTAGTCTCTTCATCGTTGGAATGTTTAATTGCGCAAAGATTAGTTAGATTAATTTGTCCTCATTGCAAGACAGAAGATAAAGAACGAGACGAGATAATTAAAAATATAAGAAAAGATTTAGTAGAAGTAGATGATAATGCCAAAGTTTATGAAGGAAAAGGTTGTGAATTTTGCCGTTTTACTGGATATTCGGGAAGAACTGGGATTCATGAAGTGATGATCATGACTGAGCAAATTAGAGAGATGGTTATTAATAGGGCGTCGAGCCAACAGATAAAACAGAAAGCTATTGAAACTCAGGGGATGAAAACATTAAGGCAAAACGGTATGCAAAAAGTTTTGATGGGACTAACAACATATAATGAAGTTTTGAGGGTAACGCAACAGGAAGAATAATTTAATTATGCCTAGATATAAATATTCAGTTAGAATAAATCCTAAGCAAACCAGTGAAGGTCAGATGGAAGCTGAATCTCAAGCAGATGTTATTAGTAAACTGACTGCTAGCGGATATTTTCCTATTTCAGTAGAGTTAGATGACATTAATGAAAAAGGAAATATTTTAAAAAGCAAATCTATTTCTAAAAATGAAATATCTATTTTTACTAGTCAATTATCAAGTTTAGTTGATTCCGGTGTAAATATTTTAAATGCCTTAAATACGATTTATAATCAAAATACAAATAAAGCTTTTAAATCAGTTTTATATGATTTAAGCAGTAAAATAAAAGACGGGCGTCCTTTATCAGATAGTTTAGCCTGTTATCCTAATATTTTTCCAAGAATTTATGTTGCAATGATACGTTCGGGTGAAGTCGGCGGAACTTTAGGGGATACTTTAAAAAAACTAGCTGATTTTATAGAAAAAGATGAAGAGTTTAAAAGTACAGTAAAAGCGGCAATGACATATCCTTTATTTATTTTCTTTGTAGGGATGATGACTATTGTCGTTCTTTTTATTTTTGTTATTCCAAAATTAGTAACCATGTTTAAGGATATGGGGCAGGCATTACCTATGCCGACGCAGATATTAATTGGTATATCTAACACATTAGTTAATTTTTGGTGGGCAGTAGGTTTATTTATTGCAGCTTTTTATTTTGCGATAAAACAGTTTAGTTCTAGTGAATCCGGGAAAGAGACAATTGATAAAATTAAATTAAAAATAAAAATTTTGGGAAATATTATTTTAAAAACCGAAGTGGGGAGAATGAGCCGTACACTTTCTTTTCTTTTAGCAAGCGGTATTCCTATTTTAGCTTCGTTGGAAGTTTCGGAATCTGTTTTGGAAAATCAAGTCATAAAAAAAGAGATAAAAAATTTTCGAGAATTAATTAAAAATGGCGATAGCTTATCAAAATGTGTTCGTGAATCCAAGTATTTTCCTGTATTTGTAAGTAATATTATTGCAGTTGGAGAAGAAACTGGGACGATGGAAAAATCTCTGAATAGAATTGCAAATGATTATGAAAAAGATGTTGATCGCAATCTTAAAGCTTTAAGCCGTTTATTAGAACCTTTAATTATTCTTTTTATGGGTTTAATCGTAGGTTTTGTGGTTATCTCGATGTTATTGCCGATATTTCAAATCAATATTATTGCTAAATAAAATGCTGTTTAAAAACAAAGCTTTTACTTTTTTAGAATTAGTTATTGTTGTTTTAATCGTTGGAATTTTGTTGGGCGTTGCTATTCCAAGTTTAAAAAAAACATATGATAATTATCAAATTCAAGATTTTTCTAAAAATTTACAGAATTTCCTAAATTATATTCATGAAAGAGCAGTTATCGAAGATAAAGTTATCTTGTTTTTTGTAGATGATGCAAGTAACCGGTATTATGCTAAATATCAGAATATGACTGTTGTTGAGGGTGGTAAAATTCCAACGGGTTTAAAAGTTGACCTGGAAACTGAAGATGATGAATTTATTTTTTATCCGGATGGGGAAATTTCGGGAGTTGATATAAATATTGCTGATAAGAATGATAATGCAGTAAAGTTATCAACTAAAGGAGTTTTTGGTTTTGTCAAAAAATATAAATAATAACCAGGCTTTTTCTTTAATTGAGTTGATTTTGTCTTTAGGTATTTTTGCTATTGGCATTGTTTATGTTTTACAAGCGTTGTCTTATTCTTCCAAGATTACAGCTTTGTCATCTCGTAT
>CAYQXW010000024.1:0-14379 GCA_964421615.1 uncultured Planctomycetales bacterium | reverse complement strand
TGGATGATTAACACCATGATGGCCGAATTTTAATTTAAAAGTTTTTCCGCCAAAAGCCTGTCCAAGCATCTGATGACCTAAACAAATTCCAAATATCGGCAACTGACCAATTAAATCCCTAGCAGTAGTGACAACATAATCAACTGCAGCAGGATCTCCTGGACCATTGGATAACAACACCCCATCAGGTTTAAGCTCCAAAATTTCTTTAGCAGAAGTTTTAGCAGGAACAACAAATACTTCACAATTATTCTCAACCAATTTTCTAAGAATATTATATTTTACTCCACAATCTAAAACTACAACTTTATATTGACCTTTACTATTCTGCCAATGGTATTTTTTTTCTATAGTAACTTCTTTAACTAAATCTTTTCCCACCAGCCCATCAGAATTTTTAGCTTTTTTAATTAAACTTTGTTCATCTAAATCTTCTGTAGATAAAACTGCTTTCATCGCTCCAGCTTCTCTAATATGTAAAGTTAATTCACGAGTATCTATACCTTCAAAACCAATAATATTATTCGCCTTAAAATATGAATCTAAATCCTGCTGACTTCTCCAATTGCTGGCAATCTTACTTCTTTCTTTAACAATAAAAGATTCTAAAAAAGGTTTTCTAGATTCAATATCTTCAGCATTAACCCCATAATTACCAATTAAAGGGTATGTCATACAAACCATCTGTCCTTTATAAGAAGGATCTGTAATAATTTCCTGATAACCAGACATTCCAGTATTAAAAACAACCTCACCAGAACGTTCTCCACTTGCACCAAACGCTTGCCCTTTAAAAATTTTTCCGTCTTCTAAAGCTAATATTGCTTTCATACTTTTACCTTTAATGCTGCTTCTATAAATCCTTTAAACAAAGGATGCGCTGCATCCGGCTTTGATTGAAACTCCGGATGGAATTGAACTGCAATAAAATAAGGATGATCCTTTAATTCTACAATTTCAACTAAATTCTTTTTTGGGTAAATACCTGAAAAAACTAACCCTTTTTTCTCAAGTTCTTTTTTATATTTATTATTAAACTCATATCGATGTCGATGGCGTTCTTCTATTAATTCCTGCCCATACATTTTATATGCTAACGTATTTTTTACAATTTTGCAAGGATAAGCTCCTAACCTCATAGTTCCTCCCATATCCTTGACATCTTTTTGTTCCGCTAATAAACTAATTACAGGAAATTTAGTTTTTGGTTTGAATTCTGTTGAGTTAGCATCCTTCATCTCTGCAACAAACCGACTAAACTCTATTACAGCACACTGCATACCTAAACATAACCCATAAAAAGGAATTTTATTTTCACGTGCATACTTTATTGCCTGAATTTTTCCTTCTATTCCCCGATAACCAAATCCACCAGGAATTAAAATCCCCTGAATTCCCTTTAAAACTTCTTTAGGGTTCTTTTTTTCTAATTCTTCTGAATCTATTTTTCTAATTTCAACAGCAGCATCATTAGCAATTCCCGCGTGGCCTAACGCTTCATAAATTGATTTATAAGCATCCTGCAAACCAATGTATTTTCCTACAACAGCTACTGTAACTTTATTTTTAGGAGCGAGAACTTTTTTCACCACATTGTTTTCCCAATTACCCATATCTGAATGTTTACAGATTAAATGGAAATGGCTTAAAATAATCTCGTCTAAAATCTGATTTTTAAAATCTATTGGGATCTGATAAATTGTCTCAGCATCCCGCGCTTCAATAACAGACTCTTTTTTAATATTACAGAAAAGTGAAATTTTCTCTTTAACGTCGTCCTCTAAAGGTTTTTCTGTTCGACAGATTAAAACATCTGGCTGAATACCGATCTCACGTAAAGTACCAACACTGTGCTGTGTAGGTTTAGTTTTTATTTCTCCAGCAGTTTTTATATATGGAACTAAAGTTAAATGAACATACATTACATTTTCATATCCCATATCATGACGAAACTGCCTTGCAGCTTCAACAAAAGGCAAACTTTCAATATCACCGACTGTTCCGCCAATTTCAACTAAAGCAATATCAGCTCCAGACGCTTCTGCAGCTTTTTTAACTCGAGCTTTAATCTCATCAGTAATATGCGGAATGACTTGGATAGTTTTACCTAAATAATCTCCCCGTCTTTCTCGAGAAATTACGGTATTATAAACCTGCCCAGTAGTAAAATTACTAAATTTAGTGATTTTGGAATTAGTAAATCTTTCGTAATGCCCTAAATCTAAATCTGTTTCAGCACCATCAGCAGTAACATAAACTTCACCATGCTGATAAGGATTCATAGTGCCTGGATCAACATTAATATACGGATCAAGTTTCATCAAAGTAACTTTCAAGCCCCTTGATTCAAGAATTTTTCCGATAGAAGCAGCTGCAATTCCTTTGCCTAAACTTGATATAACTCCGCCAGTAATAAATATATATTTTGACATTTTTTTGATTTTTTAGGTAGATTGTATATAAAAAAAGGCATTTAGAGTTTTTTTTTACTCTAAACGCCTTCGTTTAAAGGGATAATTTGAACTTCATATATCCGGAAATGTAATATACCACAAGCTAAAAATAAGTCAAGAGAAAAAACTAAGCTCTATTTTTTAATTTTACTTAATAAAAAAGACACCATAAAAATAAAAAAATTAACCATAACTATAGTTGCACCTGATGGCAAATTAAAAACATAAGAGATAAAAACACCAACAACCACAGACATTACTGAAAAAACACCTGCCAACAGTATGGTAGACTTAAAACTTCTTACCACCTGCAACGCTGATATCGCAGGCAAAATAATCAAACTAGAAACTAACATCGTGCCAACAATCTTTATACCCAAAACCACAAGCAATGAAGTAAGTAAAACAAGTATTTTATTTATCAATTTTACTTTTATTCCAGAAACTTGCGCATAATCTTGGTCAAAAGTTATAGAAAAAAGATCATGGTAAAACATTTTTACGACAAAAACTACTATAAGCGCAATAATTACTGCTAACCAAACTTCAAAAACACTCACTGAAAGAATATTACCAAACAAATAACTAAACAAATCAACATTAAAACCATTCGCTGTACTTGCAATAATTACACCTAACGCAATACCAAAAGAAGAAATCAGCCCTATCGCAGCATCAGCATACACAGCTAACTTCTCATTCAATTTAAGAATTACCAATGAAGCTAAACACACTATAGGAATAGAAATAATCATCGGTTGAGCATGCAATAAAAGAGCGATCGCTACTGATGCAAAACTTACATGAGCAAGTCCATCACCTATAAGAGAAAACCTACGCAATACTAAAAATACACCTAAAAATGCGCATGCTAACCCCATAAAACAACCAGCAATAATTGCTCTCTGAATAAAAGAATAATGCAAAGCTTCTATAATTTGATGAAATATTTCCATTGTTTAATGCCTGTGACAGATATGATGCTGGCTTACACCAAAATAATTAGTCATATCCGATGATTTACAAAACTCCTCATACGTCCCATAAAAAATTATCTTTTTATCTAAATAAAGCAATTTTGAAGTATACTTGCCTACTGATCCAATATCATGCGAAACTAAAAGTACAGTCACCTGTTTTTCTTTATTAAGTTTTTTTACTGTTTCATAAAACATTTCTCTAGACTGAGGATCAAGCGCAACTGTAGGTTCATCTAATATAAGCACTTGAGGACAATGCACAAGTGCACGAGCCAATAACACTCTCTGCTGCTGCCCTCCGGAAAGTTTTCCAATCGGACGATCTTGAATATTATCTATCCCTAACATCTGCATAGTTTTTTCTGCTATCAAATAATCTTCTTTACACAACCTCTTCGGAAATCTTTTACAGCAATAAACTCCAGAAAGAACAATCTCTTTAGCCGTAGCAGGAAAACGTTCATCTAAAAACGCCATCTTTTGTGGAAGATAGCCCACATGTTTATTGGCAGTAAATTCAGAAAAACTTACCCCTTGAAAATTAATTTTGCCATTAAACTCCAACAATCCTAATAATGATTTTATAAGCGTAGTTTTTCCTGAACCATTAGGACCAACAATACCTATATAATCACCAGCTTTAATATCAAAGCTAATATTAGAAACAACTTCCACACCTCGATATTGTACAGTCACCCCTTTAACTTCAATAATATTTACTGACATTCCAACCCAACCTTTAATTTTTTTAAATTTTCCTCCATAATATCAATAAAAGTAATTCCTTTTACCAACTCATCTTTACTAACATTATGCGCACCATGAAGCAACTCTAATTTTGCTCCGGTCTCTTGAGAAATTAACCGCGCAACTTTAGGATCAATTAATTCTTCGAAATAAATATATTTTTCTCCAGATATTTTTAATTTATTTATCAACCCAACTATTGATTTTGGACTAGGTTCTGCATTAGGAGAAAAACCATCGTAAGGCGAACTATGAGTTAAACCATACCTTCTTGCAAAATAACTAAAAACAAAATGTCCACCGTAAATAATATTCTTATACCTTGCAGAACTTAAAGTTTGTTTAATCCTCTGATCCAAATCTTCAAGTTTTTCATTATACATCTTAGCGTTATTTAAATAAAAATCTTTATTATCCGGATCCTTAGCTATCAAGGATTTTGTAATTGAATTAATAATAATCTGATCGTTAGCTAAATCAAGCCAAATATGTGGATCGTTTTCATACACTTCAACACCTCGACTAGCATCAACAATTACTAATTCTTTACTGGTTATTCCTTTTAGCATTTTTTCAACCCACGGCTCCATTAATTTACCGGTATAAACAAAAATATCTGATTTTTTTATTTTAATAATATCCTGGGGTTTTAATTCAAAGGTATGAGGTTCTACACCTGGAGGAATAAGCAAAAAAACATTCACTTTATCTTTACCGATCTGCTTTACAAAATCATACGTAGGAAAAATAGTAGTAATAACTTCAATTTTCTTAGTTTCCTGAGCATACAACAAAAAAGAAAATAAATTAAAAACAAAAAAACTAACTAAAAATATTTTTTTTAACATTTTTTATCCAATAATTATCTAAAAAACTTAAACAATTTTTATCTGCTGATCTCTAAACTCAACACAATCGCCTAAACGCAGTTTTTTACGTACTCTAACTTCTACTTCCCCATTAACTTTCACCTCTTGGGCCTGAATACAGCTCTTTGCAGATGCGCCATCTTGCACAAAATTTAAAATTTTTAGTAAATTATCTAATTCTACAAATTCACCTTTTAATTTAAAATCCATATTTAAATACTCCTTATTTTAGAAAAGCCTGGTGCACTGCTATTAACTTTAAAGCTTTATTTAATAAAGATTTTCCTGGCTCTTTACGATGCCAAGGAGATGCCCCGGAAGGATGCGGCAAAGGAATAACATCAAAACTTATTTTATGCTTAGTAATTTTAAATTTATTTCCAATAATTTTATCCAATTTATCTAAGGGAATAAATTGGCTTATCGCTAATTTTCCCACAGGAATAATTAAATCCGGTTTTAAAATCTCTATTTCTTTTTTTAACCAGCTCGAACAATTTTGAATCTCGTCTTCTGATGGAACACGATCGCCCCCAGTAACATTTTTACCGGGAAAACATCGACAAACTGCAGCCATATAAATATTCGAGCGAAACTGTTCTTCACTTACTCCAGCTGCTTCATTAAACCAACGAAAAAGTGTTTTTCCAGCAGTCCAAGCAAATGGTCTGCCTAATTTCGGTTCTTTATCTCCAGGAGCTTGCCCAACTAGAATAATTTTACTTATAACAGGCCCACCACTAACAACTGGCGGAAACATTTTAGGACATAACCGGCAAGTGCATAATTTTTTAACATGTCCTTTTAAACTTTTTTCAACATTCATCATAATTTATTTTAATAAACTTCTACTTTGCTACAGATTTTTTAGTAACAAATTTAAATATCTCAAACCAAATCAAACTTATAATTCCACCTGCAAAAGCAATTAGTAAATCTAAAAAGGTTAAAATTTCAAAATGGAATAATGCACGCAAAAACGGCAAATAAAGCACAGCCATAAGCGCAATAAAAGTCATCATCAAAACCCAAACCAACGCAGAATTTTTTCCTTTAATAATCTCAAATAAATTTTTAGACCAAGAAAGATTTGTTATAATCATCATCATATTTGAAAAAACCAATGTTGCAAATGTTAATGTTCTGGCTTCAGCTTCGTCTATCCCAAAACGTAACGATAACAAATATACAACAAAAACTACAACTAAAACACTTACGCCCTGCAACAAACTAACTAAAAGCGCCTTTTTATTAAACAACGGTTCTTTCAGATTCCTTGGAGGACGGTTCATAATATTTTTCTCTTCAGCAACTGATTCAAAAACAGTTGAACAAGCCGGATCAATAATTAACTCAAGAAAAGCAATATGCGCAGGTAACAATACAACTGGCATTCCAAAAACCACTGGCAAAAAAGACATTCCAGCAATAGGAACATGCACAGAAAAAATATACGCAATAGACCTTTTAAGATTATCAAATATTCTTCTACCTAAACGAACAGCATGTACAATAGAAGTAAAATCGTCTTTCAATAAAACTAACGCCGCTGATTCACGCGCAACATCAGTACCTCTTTCTCCCATAGCTACACCAATATTTGCAGCTTTTAAAGCCGGAGCATCATTCACACCATCACCTGTCATCGCAACAATTTCACCATTTGCTTTTAAAGCATTCACAATAGCTAACTTTTGCTCTGGAACTACTCGAGCAAAAACATTAGCAGTCTTTAAACGATTACGCAACTGGAGATGATCCATTTTATTTAATTCCATCCCCGTAATACAATCATCAGGATTTTCAATACCGATTTGACGGGCAATATGAATAGCTGTTCCAGGATAATCTCCTGTAATCATAACTACACGCATACCCGCTGTCTGCGCTTCTTTAATAGCTAATGGAACCGTAGCACGAATAGGATCATGAAAACCGAGCAACCCAACAAATTCAAAAACAAAATCATGCTGCAACGTTGGCAAATCTTCTTTTTTCCAGGAAGCTTTCGCTACACCCAAAACTCGAAGACCACGCTTAGCCATATCTTCAATTTTTTCAACTAAATTATCATACTGTTGTTTATTGAAATGACACAAATCCGCAACAGCTTCTGGAGAACCCTTTGTTGCAATAATATATTGTTTTTCGTCTGGAGATTCCCAAACATGCGAAATCGCTAACAATTCTTTGGACAATGGATACTCTTTTAATAGATGCCAATTATTATGAATATGTTCTGTACCAGACAAATAATTTTCTCCAACTTGTTTAATTTCTTTTTCTATTGGATCAAAAGGATCTTTTTGGCTTGCCAAAATTCCATACTCAATAAGTTTATGGGTTTTCTCCGGAAGATTTTCTTTTTTATGCTCCCCTATTTCAAAATATTTATTATCAGCATACAAAGTTGAAAGCTGCATCTGATTCACTGTAAGAGTACCTGTTTTATCTGTACACAAAACTGTAGCAGCACCTAATGTTTCAATCGCATAAGATCGACGAGTTAAAACATGTTTTTTAGATATCCTCCATGCTCCAAGAGTAAGAAATATCATCAGCACAACAGGAAATTCTTCAGGCAACATCGCCATTCCCAAAGTTAATCCAGACAAAACACCTTTTAACCAACTACCGCGTGTTACTCCATAAATAATTACAACTAAAATACAAAGTGTAATCCCGATAAGAAAAAAACTGCGGATTAATTTAGCTATCTCTTTTTTTAAAAGCGTTTCTTCTTCCTTAATTACCTGAAGAGCTTTACCAATTTTCCCCATTTCTGTATGAATTCCAATAGCAGAGACTCTCGCAATTCCATGCCCACGTACAACTAAAGTACCAGAATAAATAAACGGTAAATCATCGCCTCCAGGACGTTTAGTAATTTCTTTTCCGTCCCATTCTAATTTACGCACAGGAACAGATTCTCCAGTCAACAAAGATTCATCAACAGATAAATTAGAACAAGATAAAACAATTGCATCCGCAGGAACACGATCGCCTTCCTGCAAAACAATAACATCCTCACGAACTACTTCTCTGCCAGCAATTCGACTTTGCACTTTATCTCGAACAACCAAAGCTCTAGGACTAGATAAATCTTTAAGTGCTTCAAGAGCACGCTCTGTTTTTCTCTCTTGATAAAAAGTAATTCCAACAACAACTACCACAAAAGACATCAACATCAACGCATCTTCTTTTTCTCCAAGAACTAAATAAATTAAACCACTACCAATTAACAAAAGCAACATAGGTTCTTTTAGAATATCTAAAAGAATAAAAAAGAAGTTTTTCTTCTTTTGAGATGGCAGCTCGTTATAACCTTCAGACTTAATTCGCTCCAAAGCTTGTTGACTAGATAAACCACAAATATCTTGGTCTAAGTTTTTTTTGAGCGTTGTCATTAAAATTTTCTCCTTTTTTTACTACTAACAAACAGAAATTACTATATTGGGAAGGATAATATTTACTTGTGTTTAAATTTTACAATTGCACCAACAAAGCAGCTAAATAACTTTCTGGCATATATCCGCTACCAGCAAAATCAATATCCTGCCCCATACGTCGAACGGATTTTATACCACTTTTAGGCTCAACTTCTGCCAACATGTCTTCTAAATCTTCATGGACAAACCCACTAAAATTTGTTGCAACAAACAAAATTCCCTCAGGATTAAGAGCGAGTAGAGATAAATCAATAACATTAATAAGGTCTTTTTTAACACTAAAAGATTTACCTTCATGCCTAGCAAAAGACGGCGGATCTAAAATAATTAAATCAAATTTATTGTTTTTTTCAACTGCTCGGTCTAAATATTTAACCGCATCTGAATAAATAAATTCATTTTTTTCAGGAAACAATTGATTAAGACCATAATTAGTCTGGCCACGACGCAAACTTTTCTTACTCACATCAACATTCACCACGCTTGCGGCTTTAGCAGCACGACAATATACTCCAAATGAGCAAGTATAAGCAAAACAATTTAAAACTTTACGACCAGCAGATAATTCCGAAACAACTTTACGATTATAGCGCATATCCAAAAACAAACCGCTATTTAAAGTATCATCCAAATCCACGCTAAATTTCAAACCATTTTCTTCTACAACTGTCTGCGGGCTTTCATGATCTATCCACACTGTTGTTTTAAAAGCATCAGGATGAGAAGCCAAAGATTCTGATCTATCTTTAATAATCAAATATTGGGCATCAAAATGTTTTTTCAGAAAAGCCATCAAAACTTTTTTTTCTTGCATCCAGCGTTTATCAAAAATCTGCATAACAAAATGACGATTATACTGATCTAAAATCAATCCATCTAATCCATCACCATAACCATTACATAAACGCATAGCATTAGTGCAACTTTTAAGAGATTCACGCTTAACAGCTGCAGCTTCTAATAAATCAAAAATCTTATTTTCCATTAAATCTTTCTTATTAACTTTTTAAATAACGGCGTGCGTCATTGGAAAGTTCAGTAATTAACTCCTTGACGGAGACTATTTTTTTAATACGATATGCATTACTTCCGCACATAGCAAATCCCTTATCCAAATCTCCTCGATAAGCATTAATAAGCGCTTTAGCAATACAATAATTAACTTTACGTGGATCACAGGTAACTAGACACTGATAAGCACAATCAAAATCAATACGTTCTCCTGTAGATATTTTTTTGACAAACTCATTACGGATAACTCTACCTGGCATACCTACCGGACTATTAACAACTACAATATTTTCCGGAGTACTTGAAAGGAACAATTCTTTATATTTAGGAGAAGCATCACATTCATTTGTACAAACAAACCGAGTACCCATCTGAACGCCACTTGCTCCTAACTTAATAACGCGAGCAATATCTTTTCCATCAAAAATACCGCCGGCAGCAATAACAGGAATACTTTTTCCATTAGTAGCAAATTCAGCAGCAACAACTAACACATCTTTTAAAATAGCATCTAAATTATAATGCTCTGGATCATTAAGCTCTTCACGGCTATAACCCAAATGACCTCCAGCCATAGGTCCTTCAACAACCATTGCATCCGGTAAACGTTTATATCTTCTTAACCATGTATTGCAAATAAGTTTTGCAGCACGTCCCGAAGAAACAATGGGAATAAGTTTTGTTACAGAATTTTTTACAAGAGACGGAAGTTTCAATGGTAACCCAGCTCCAGAAATAATTACATCAACCCCTTCTTTCTGAGCGACATCAACCATCGCTTCATAATCAGTTAAAGCGCACATTAAATTAACACCAAAAGGTTTTTTAGTTTTAGTCCTTGTCTCTTTAATAATCTCACCTAAAGCTATACAAGAACGAATACCAAAGTTTTTACCTTCCGTGCCTTCTTCTCCCAATCCTACAGCAGCAATAACACCCAAACCACCCTCATTAGATACAGTAGAAGCTAAAGATGATCCAGATACACGCACTCCCATGCCACCTTGGATAATCGGAATCTCTATATGCAAACCACCAATTACTAAATCTCTAAATTCCTTATTCACACACACTCCTTATTTACGATAAAAACATATTTCTAACTATAAATCTATTTAACAAAACAATTTTATCTAATTATACTCCTATATGCTACTAATTCAAACTATCTTTTTCTTATTTTTTATTTTAACTTTTACCACTGTTTTAAAAACAACCTTTTGACAACCAGAAGACACCCCTGGAGCATGCGCATCCGTAGGGTATAAAACCGCTAAATATCCCGGATTCATAATTAATGAGGCTGCTTTAAAAAATTTATAAAACACAATATCTTTTTGAGGATCATACTTAGTTTTATTTTTTAAATTATCCAAAGAAGTAACCTCAATATTCTCTTGGCCCTGCCAAATAATCTGCAAATCAATATATTTACGATGCGCTTCAAATCTAGCTTTGCTAACCGGCTTAGTTTTATAAACACTATGATTCGCAAAAACATTTTCACCGTCAATAACTACTTTCTCACTAAACCCATCTTCTTTCCCTTGAAAAAATTTAGGATCAAATTTTAATAAATACTCCAACCCTTTTTTCAATGCTGCTGACAAAACTAACTGAGATTTTGCATCTTTTAACTGCATAAACAAAGCCATAATCAAAAACCTTCCTTGAAATTTTCAACATTTTAAAATCCCACACACATTAATTTGTTTATTCTACCTAGTTTATACAATAATAACAACTAGAAAATTTATTTTAATTGTTGATGGTATTCTTGTAAAGACACTGGAGCACTTTGTCCTTTTTTAACAGCACCAATTCCATCAACCGTTGCCCGTGCAGCCGCCATCGTTGTAACATAAGGAATTTTATATTGAATCGCCAACATACGAATATAACTATCATCATTAACACTATATCGACCAACTGGGGTATTAATTATCAGTTGTAACTCTTTATTTTTAATTGCATCAGCAATATTCGGCCTGCCTTCATGAATTTTCTTTATCAATTCACACTTAATCTTTTTTTCTTTCAAAGATTTATAAGTACCTTCTGTTGCTAAAATTTTAAAACCCAGTTCACTTAATTTAGAAGCAACCGGTAAAACTTCTGATTTATCATTACCAGCAATTGTCAACAACACACTACCCTCTAACGGCAATTTACTGCCTGCAGCTTCCTGTGCTTTATAAAAAGCCAATCCAAAATTTTTATCAACCCCCATAACTTCACCGGTTGCGCGCATTTCTGGACCAAGAACAGGATCCACTTCTGGAAACATATTAAATGGAAAAACTGCTTCTTTAACTGCAACATAAGGTAATCTTTTATGTTTTAGTTCAGAAAAATCTTTTAACTTTTTTCCTAAAATTAATTGGGTTGCAATTCTAGCCATCGGCAAACCAATAGTTTTAGAAACAATAGGAACTGTTCGCGATGCTCGAGGATTTGCTTCCAAAATATAAACTTCATTATTACAAATTGCAAATTGGATATTCATCAACCCCACAACTTTTAATTCTTTTGCAATTTTTTTACTTTGCTCTTCAATAATTTTAATATGTTCTGGCTTTATTGTTCGAGAAGGAATCGAACACGCAGAATCTCCAGAATGGATCCCCGCATGTTCGATATGTTCCATGACAGTAGCTACAAAAACATCATCGCCATCAGACAATGCATCAACTTCACATTCAATAGCTTTGTCTAAAAACCGGTCTATTAACATTGGATATTCAGGACTAACCTGAATTGCTTCTTTCGCATATCTTCGCAACATCTCCTCATCAAAAATAACTTCCATTCCTCTTCCACCTAAAACAAAAGATGGCCGCACCATTACTGGATACCCAATTTTTTTAGCAATTTCAATTGCCTGTTCCAATGAAGTTGCCGTACCACCTTCAGTCTGACGAATTCCCAACTCAATCATTTTCTGACGAAAAAGCTCACGATCTTCTGCAAAAGCAATACTTTTAACACTTGTACCTAAAATTTTTACTCCATTTTCTTCAAGCTCTTTTGCAATATTCAACGGGGTCTGCCCGCCAAACTGCACAATCGCACCAACAGGTTTTTCTTTCTCCCAAATAGTCAAAACATCTTCAACCGTTAAAGGTTCAAAATAAAGTTTATTCGAAGTGTCATAATCCGTCGAGACTGTTTCCGGATTACAGTTAACCATTATAGATTCATAACCTTCATCGCGAAGAGCAAACGCAGCATGTACACAAGTATAATCAAATTCTATTCCCTGCCCAATACGATTCGGACCACCTCCTAAAATTAAAATTTTCTTTTTATCTGTAACGGGCACTTGATCTTTTACAACTGCATAAGACGAATAATAATATGCAGCATTTTTTACCCCACTTACCGGCACTGCTTCAAAACCTGCATCACCAACAACTTTTCTTCGACGAACACGAACTTCTTTTTCTTCAACTTGCAAAATTTTTGCCAAATACTTATCGCTAAATCCCCATTCCTTAGCCTTACGCAAATCCGCATCAGAAATTTTCTTCCAACCCACTTTAATTAATTTCTCTTCAAACTCTACCAGCTCTTTCATTTCTTTTACAAACCAAACTCCAACATGAGTCATCTCCGAAATATTTTCAACACTCATTCCTTTACGCAAAGCTTCATACATTAAAAAAACTCTCTGGCTCGTCGGAAAAGCAAGCTTGGCTTTAATCTCTTCCAATGGCAACTCATTATAATTTTTAGCAAAACCTAATCCATAACGCCCAATCTCTAAAGAACGTATGGATTTTTGGAATGCATCTTTAAACGATTTCCCAATACTCATAACTTCACCTACTGCACGCATCTGAGTTCCAAGCAAATCTTTAGATTTAGGAAATTTCTCAAAAGCCCAACGCGCAAATTTTATAACAACATATTCTCCCCACGGCTCATACTTTTCCAAAGTTCCTTTTCTCCAATAAGGGATTTCATCTAAATTTAAACCCGCAGCTAATTTAGTCGAAACCCATGCAATAGGAAATCCTGTAGCCTTAGATGCTAATGCTGAAGAACGCGAAGTTCGAGGATTAATTTCGATTACAACAACACGATCATCTTTAGGATTATGAGCAAATTGAACATTAGTTCCGCCAATAACACCGATGGATTCAACAATTTTGTAAGAATACTCTTGGAGTTTTTGCTGCAGTTTTTTAGGTACAGTCAACATCGGTGCCACACAAAAACTATCTCCAGTATGCACACCCATTGCATCAATATTTTCAATAAAACAAACTGTGATTAAGTGATTTTTTTCATCACGTACAACCTCTAACTCTAATTCTTCCCATCCAATAACACCCTCTTCAATTAAAATCTGATGAATAATACTTGCGTTTAAACCACGATTAGCCAACATTTTTAATTCTTCATTATTATAAGCAATCCCACCGCCTGTGCCGCCCATAGTGTAAGCTGGACGGATTACGACAGGATATCCCAACTTATCTGCAACTTTCTGCGCTTCTTCAACACTAAGACAAACCTCAGAACGTGGTACAGGAATACCAAGTTTCTTCATCGTAGCTTTAAATATTTCACGATCTTCACCACGTTCAATTGCATCAGCTTTTACACCAATAATCTTGACCTTATACTTATCCAACACTCCAGCTTTATTCAAAGCTGAAGATAAATTCAAACCTGTTTGTCCTCCTAAATTCGGCAAAAGCGCATCCGGACGCTCTATTTCAATTATTTTTTCTAAACTTTCCACAGTTAACGGTTCAATATAAGTTTTATCCGCCATCCCTGGGTCAGTCATAATCGTCGCAGGATTAGAATTAACTAAAACAATTTTATATCCTTCTTCCCGCAAAGCTTTACACGCTTGTGT
>CAYQXW010000023.1:0-14416 GCA_964421615.1 uncultured Planctomycetales bacterium | reverse complement strand
GGTGGAACAGTTCCACATGGTGGCGGCGCGTTTTCCGGAAAAGATCCGACTAAAGTAGATAGATCTGCAGCTTATATGGCGCGTTATGTAGCAAAGAATATTGTTGCTGCTGGACTTGCAGATAAATGTTGTATTCAGCTTGCATATGTAATTGGTTATGCAGAACCTTTATCTATTAATGTGAACACATATGGAACAGGAAAATTAACTGAAGATCAATATATTAAGTTGATTCGTAATAATTTTGATCTTACTCCAAAAGGTATTATCAAAACATTAGATTTGCAGAAACCAGTTTATCGTAAAACTGCAGCTTATGGACATTTTGGACGTCATGATGCAAATTTTAGTTGGGAAAAAATGGATAAAGTTGATGCATTGAAAAAAGAAGCTTCTAAAATATAATTAAGGAGTAACTAATCAATGAATTATGATATTAAAGATGCAAGTTTAGCGAAGAAGGGTGCATTAAGAATTGAATGGGCACGTCATAATATGCCGGTTTTAGGTTTAGTATTTGAACGTTTTAAGAAAGAAAAACCTTTAGCTGGAGTGAATATGTCTGCATGTCTTCATGTTACAACAGAGACAGCAGTATTGATGGAAGTTTTAAAAGCAGGTGGAGCGAATATTGCATTATGTGCGTCTAATCCTTTATCAACACAAGATGATGTTGCTGCTTCTTTGGCGCTTCATTTGAAAATTCCTGTGTTTGCAATTAAGGGAGAAGATAGTAAGACATATTATAAACATATGCAGTCAGCTTTAGCTATCAAACCAAATGTTACTATGGACGATGGTGCAGATTTAGTTGCAACAGTGCATCAGAATCCTAAACAATATGGGTTAGAAAATATTATTGGGGGAACTGAAGAAACAACAACTGGTGTTATTAGACTTCGTGCTTTAGCGAATGAAGGAAAATTACAATATCCTATAGTTGCAGTTAACGATGCTTGGACAAAGCATATGTTTGATAACAGGTATGGAACTGGTCAGTCTACTTTAGACGGTGTAATTCGTGCAACTAATAAATTGATTGCAGGTTCAACTGTGGTTGTTAGCGGATACGGTTGGTGCGGTAAAGGTGTGGCGATGCGCGCTAAGGGGATGGGTGCGAGTGTTGTGGTTGTAGAAATTGATCCGTTAAAAGGTTTGGAAGCATCCATGGACGGATTTGCAGTTATGCCAATTAAAGATGCTGCAAAAATTGGAGATATTTTTATTACAGTTACTGGTAATATAAATGTTATTCGCCAAGAGCATTTTAAAATTATGAAAGATGGTGCGATTGTTTGTAATTCAGGGCATTTTAATGTTGAGTTGGATATTCCTGGATTAGAAGCTATTGCAAAATCAAAACGACAGATTCGTGATTTCGTAGACGAATATACTTTACCTAATGGAAATAAAGTTAATTTATTAGGTGAAGGACGTTTGATTAATTTAGCGGCTGCAGAAGGACATCCAGCACAAGTTATGGATATGTCTTTTTGTAATCAGGCTTTAGGCGCTGAATTTATTAAAAAGAATTATTCTAAGTTAGAAAAGAAAGTTTATAAAGTTCCGGATGTTATAGATAATGAAATTGCCCGTTTGAAATTAAAAGCAATGGGAATTAAGATCGACACTTTGACCGCTGAACAGAAGAAATATTTGGACAGCTGGGAAATGGGAACTTGAAACTAATTTAATACTTGGATTTTTTTGATTTGTACAAATCCGGAGGAAGTATGAAAAAATCGTTTTTGATTTTAATTGCTTCAATTTTGTTATCTGCAAATTTTGTTTTTGCTGGCGATGTAGTTACAGATTCAAAAATTGTTAAAGTAATAGTTTATCCGGATTCAGCTTTAGTGACAAGAAGCGTTAATGTTAAACTCGATGAGGGAGAGAATAAACTTTTATTGAGTAATATTTTAACTCCCTTTGACCAAAATTCTTTACGTGTATCGGTTGTGGATCCTAAGAATCTTAGAATTTTTGGCGCGAGTTTAAAAGAAGAATTTTTAGAAGATATTCCTGTAACTAATATTAAGGAATTAAAAGATAATATTCAATCTTTATCAGATGATATAAAACGCCAGAATAATTTAAGGGCAGTTTTAATTGATAAGAAAAATTATTTAGATTCAATAAGATTTTTTGCGAATCAGCAGTTACCTAAAGATTTAGTTACTAAAATGCCTTTGCCTCAAGATTTAGATGCAACTTTAAAATTTTTAGACAGCTCTTTAAAAGAAAATTATTCTGAGATGATGGATTGCGAGCTTAAAGTGCGAGAGTTTAATAATAAACTTGGAGCTTTACAGGAAGAACTAAATAAAATTTCAGGACCGGTACAGAAAGTGAAAAGATCTATTGTTGTTGATCTAGAAACTTTGAAAGCTGGAAGTTATGAGATTAAAATTTCTTATTTAGTGGGTGGTGCAACCTGGAGTGCGGTTTATGATGCGCGTGCAGACTTTGAAAAATCCCAAGTGGAAATGGTTTCTTATGGTATCGTCCAGCAGAATACCGGTGAAGATTGGAATGATGTGGAAATTTCTTTGTCTACTGCTCGTCCGACAATCGGTGGCAATATGCCTTACGTTGATCCATGGGTTTTAAGGCCTTTTGAAGTAAGAGCTATGGGTGGCTTTCGTATGTCTAAAAGTGATGTGAGGATGAAAGAAACTGTTCAATATAACGCTGCTGCTATGTTAGATTCAGCTGAAGAAAAAAGTTTCTCTGCTCCAACGTTTGCGCAGGCAAGAGAGCAAGGTACAGCTATAGTTTACGATATTCCTAAAAAATCTTTTATAAAATCTGATAACAGTGAAAATAAATTAGCAATATCTACGCAGCAATTAGCTGCTAACTTTGGTTATTCTACATTTCCTCGTGCAGTTTTAAATGCTTATTTAGGAAGTAAAGTGACTAATTCACCGCAGTTACAGTTGTTAGCAGGTAGAGTCAACATTTTCTTGAACGGTGATTTTGTAGGTAATTCTAATATTCAAACTATTGGGCCGGGAGAAGAATTTTCTTTATATTTAGGTGTGGATGAAAATGTTAAAATCAAACGCGACTTGATTGAAAAGAAAGTTGATGAAACTTTAATCGCAGGTATTCCTTCACCGAATAAAAAGACAACTTTAAAGTATAAATTAGTTGTAGAAAATTATAAATCTAAAAATATTAAAGTAAAACTTTTTGAGTCGACTCCTATAGCAGAAACTGATAAGATTAAAGTTAAAGTTGCTCAATTGAGTGTTGAACCGACACAAAAAGATTGGGAAAATAGAAAAGGTGTTTGGTTGTGGGAGATGGAGTTAACACCTAAAGAGAAAAAAGAAATTTTTATTACTTATGTTGTGGAACATGCAAAAGATTTACAAGTAGAAGGATTATAACTATGGCGATAAAGAGGATCGGAGTTTTAACTTCTGGAGGAGATTCTCCTGGGATGAATGCAGCGATTCGTTCAGTGGTGAGAACTGCTTTACGTAATAATCTTGAAGTAATGGGGATTTATCGCGGGTATGCAGGTCTAATTAATGAAGAGATTAAGGCTTTGGATCATCGCGCAGTTTCAAATATAATTTCTCGAGGTGGAACAGTATTAAAAACTGCACGTTGTCCTGAATTTCAAACTGAAGCTGGTCAAGCAAGAGCAGTTGAAGTTTTAAAAAAATATCAAATTGATGGTTTAGTTTTGATTGGTGGAAATGGAACTTATACTGGAGGAAATATCCTTTCTCAAAAATGGAATATTCCTTGTGTTGGGTTACCTGGTACAATAGATAATGATATTAATGGTACTGATGCGACAATAGGTGCTGATACTGCGGTAAATACTGCGTTGGATGCGATTGATAAAATCCGCGATACTGTCAGTTCTATGGAGAGAGTTTTTGTAGTAGAAGTTATGGGGCGTGATTCAGGATATATTGCTTTACATGTTGGGTTAGGTGGTGGTACAGAAGATGTAATTATTCCTGAACGAAAGTTTGATATTTCTGCAATTTGCCATAGTATTGTAGAAGGTAATTTACGTGGTAAGGCAAGCTGGATTATTGTTGTGGCTGAAGGGGTAGCTAAGGGACCGGATGTAGCTAAGCAAATTACTGAATTGACTACTCTTGAAACTAGAGTGGCAGTATTAGGCCATATTCAAAGAGGTGGAAATCCGACAGCTAAAGATAGAAATTTGGCCAGTCTTTTGGGAATTGAAGCAGTGAAATTGTTGATGGCTGGAGAAAAAGGAAAAGCTGTGGGGGTTATCTCCGATAGAATTAATGTTGTGGATTTAGCGTTTGCGATAACGAAAAAAGATTTTGATACAGAACCGTTGTATAATGCAATAAAACTTTTAACTTAATATAAAGTAAAGAAAGGAAGGAAAGTAGTTATGGGAAGAAAGCCGTTAGATGTAGAAAAGATGGTTATGGATTTAATCATGAATGATGATGTAGAAGCAAAAAAAGTAATTGCTAAGAAAATTTTAGATTTAGCATACAAGAAAGGTGTTTATCCTTCTAGTATTCAAGATCTTTATATGGCTTTTGGTAAAGAAGAAGTCAAAGGTTTTACTGTTCCTGCAATGAATTTGAGAACTATGACCTATGATTTAGCTCGTGCTATTTTTAGAGTTGCTAAAAAGAATAATTCTGGTGCATTTATTTTTGAAATTGCAAAATCTGAGATGGGTTATACCAATCAGCCTCCAGTTGAATATGTAAGCGTAATTTTAGCTGCAGCGATTAAAGAAGGATATCAGGGGCCAGTATTTATTCAAGCTGACCATGTGCAGGTTAATGCAAAAAAATATGCTGAAAGTGCAGATAAAGAATTAGAAGCTTTAAAAGCTTTAATCGGTGAAGCTGTTGCCGCAGGTTTTTATAATATTGATATTGATTCTTCTACAGTTGTAGATTTAAGCAAACCTACAGAAAAAGAACAGCAGGTTGCTAATTATACAATTTGCGCAAAGTTGACTCAGTTTATCAGACAGATTCAGCCACGCGGTATTGAAGTTTCCGTCGGTGGAGAGATCGGTGAAGTAGGACATAAAAATTCTACTCCAGAAGATTTGAGAGCTTTTATGCAAGGGTATAAAGAAACTTTGAGAAAAGGTTTAGTCGGAATAAGCAAAATCAGTATTCAGACTGGAACTTCTCATGGTGGAGTAGTTTTACCTGATGGCACAATTGCACAAGTAAAATTGGATTTCGATACATTGAGAAATATTTCTGATTTAGCACGTAAAGAGTTTGGTATGGCAGGAGCAGTGCAGCATGGTGCTTCAACTTTACCAGGCGATGCATTTCATAATTTCCCAGAGACAAGAACTGCGGAAGTGCATTTAGCGACTGAATTTCAGAATATGGTTTATGATAGCAAACATTTTCCAGCTGATTTGAAAAAGAAAATTTATGAATGGTTGAAAGTGAATGCTGCAAGTGAAAGAAAATCAACAGATACAGATGATCAGTTTTTCTATAAAGCACGTAAAAGAGGTTTGGGTGCTTTCAAGAAAGATATTATGTCAATGCCTTCTTCAGTTCGTGATGCAATCGCAGCAGAACTTGAAGCAAGATTTGAATTTTTATTTAAACAGTTAAAAGCTGTGAATAATAATGATGTAGTAAATAAGTTTGTAAAAGTTAAGAGAGTTATTGTAAGAAAAAGATTAGATCATGGTCCTGCGCATTTAGATGGCGAAGGCGATGACTAAAAAATTGTCATCCTGAGTAAATGTAGTTGGCGCGTCAAGGAAGGATCTAAAAATATTTAAGTATTTAAAAACAGGGAACGGTGTAAAAACCGTTCCCTGTTTTTATTTTAAAGGGTTTTAAAATAGGGACAGTTCCATTGTAACTCATTATTAATTAAAGATTTGCAAGTAAACGGTCCTATTAAAAGCGTTTTCAGAAGAGGCTTATCCTGCCGTTGAATCTCCTCCTATAAAAGGTATACTTATTTTATTATTATCTTTTAATAATATATATGATAAGACGAATAATTTCCCACATTATAATTTTGAATTTACTAGTAAGCCAGACAGGGTTTGCACAGACTTTGTCTGTACCTGTTTATACTCCAGCAGTAGCGAAAGTAGAAAACTTAAGGTTAGAACATTTACGAGGGTTAAACTTTAATTCTGTAGAGAATAGTTTTAATTTAGTTTTAGATAAAGGAGATTTTAAAAAAGAATCAGAAGAATATTTTAAACCGGTGGCAGATAAGTTATTCGAATATTTTTTAGTGGGGGTGAGTTTACAGAATGAAAGTTTTTGGGTAAATTTGAGGCCAGATGCAAGTGATAATGTGATAGATGAGAGTTTAGCAAAAACAGAAGTGGGCCGGATAATGCTAGAAACTGATGTGAAGTTGAAAAAAGAGTTAGCATTATTTACATCCGTTCGGACGCAGGAAGGCAAAGAATACTGGGATAAGATGTACAAAAAAGCGCAAGAGCTGTATGGTCAAGAGAAGATAGCTATTCCTACCACGACAAGATTATGGATAGTTCCGGATGAAGTATTTTTACAAGAGGCTAAAGGGCAAATATATATTTACAAAGCAAGTTTAAAAGTAAAGTTGGAAGCGGATTATATTAAAACTGTAGATACAAATATACAGGATGCTAGGAAAAAAGAGTTGAATGAATATTCAGCTCAAATCATTCGCGAAATAATTTTAGCGAAAATAACTAAAAGAGTAAATTTAAGTGCTGATTTTGCGCAGTTAAGACAGGTGTATTATTCGTTGATATTAGCGCAGTGGTTTAAGAAAGTATATGGCAATTTAATGGATTCCCGCTTTCGCGGGAATGACAACAAGGTGTCATCCCCGCGGAAGCGGGGATCCACAATAAAAATAGACAGTAATGATTTGACAGGGTTAACTTCAAAAAAACAATGGAGTAAAGAGGAATTCTTTAAGCAGTATAAAGAGTCTTATGAGAAAAAAGAATACAGCGATCGTAGGATGACAATGACCCAGGACGGTCACACGATCAGAGAATATGCAACAGGAGGAGAAGAATTTACAGCAATACCTGTGAGTGGAGATAATGTCGTAATAGGCAAAATAAATTTAGGAAAAATTTCAGGCACAGTAAATTTAAAAATAGATTTAGGTGAAGATGGTTCAAGAGTTGTAACAGTAGTTAAGCAGGAAGAAGATGATGGCGGAAGGAAAGCAATAACGACAAAAGCAAAAGTTGATGTTTCTCAAGAGCAAGGAATTCCATTTGCTAAATATATATCCTGGAGGAAAGTAGGATTAGTTGAAGAGAATAATTTTGATCCCAATAATTTGCCGATAAACGAAATAAAAGAAAATGATGCAGCAAATATTATGTCATTGATAACCCGCCAAGCAGATAATATAAAACAATCAATATTAGAGTTAGTATCCAATGCATCCGATGCACAGACTGATGAACATATTGGAAGATTTGGAATGGGGGCATTACAGCAGTTAGCGTTTGTGAATGCTGGAGGACAGGTTAATATTGAGTCTAGAGATAGCACTGGCCAAGCCAGAGAATTAATTTTCTTTAAAGCCAATGATGAAATAAATTTTACCGTTAAACTTGGAGAAAGAACAATCCAAGGGACAAAAAATATCATTAGTGTTCCAAAAGAATTACAGTCGTTTGTACCAGAGATAGAAGAATATTTACAAGATAAACTGAAGTTTTTTACAAAAATGCCAGTGTATCTAAATGGAGAATTAATAAATCCGTTGGATGAGTACGTATATTTAGATGGAGATATCGTTAAATATCAATATCCGGATAAGAAGATAGAAATAACTATTAATAATAATGAAATCATAATAGAAGATTTTGGTAAAGGAATGAATGAAGATGTAATGTTTAATAAATATTTAATTCCAAGATTAGGAGAGAATTCACCTGTGCCTATGCAACAGACACAGCAAGAGATTGCAAAACAGGTACATATTTTTTATCATTCCAAAGCCAAGATGAATAATGGTAAATGTCGGATAGTGTTTAAAGTATCGGGAGTGGGAATCCAAAGTTTTGAGGTGGAGGGAGAAAACTTACCGGATAATTTGATAGTAGAGTTACCGTCATCGACTAGGTTGCAAGTTTCTCGTAACGAGATAGAGATTGATGCTAGTACGCATATGGCGATTAAAATATTAGCTGAGAAGATTGTGAATAAAGAGCCGATTCATCAGGCTGTTTTGATTAATGGATTTATGCAGGCAGTGAAGCTGCTTGAAAAAAAGAATAAACGGGTTGATTCTTCAAAACCGTTATTAGATACTGCAAAAGAAATATTTATCCCGTATATTTTACAGCAGGCGAAGGATAAAAATACTATATTTTTACCGAATGAAGATATTTTTAGGCAGATTGAGATTCCACAAGATAAACAAGTAATGTTTTTAGATGAAAGTTTGGTGTATGGTTTATCTCTAGAACAAATTCCTGGAGCTAAAGATTTAAAAGAAGGGTTTAAACCGGGAACATTCAAAAGAGCATACACCGTACCATTTAAGAAAGGTGCTAAATCTTTTTATACGATGTATGGGCCATATCTTTTAATAAACGAAAATCTTTACAACAAATGGAAGAAGTATCCAATACTGATGAATTTACGATTAAACTTTTATATCGGATATGGGAAAAGACATTTAGACAAAGGTTGGATTCTTTCGGAAAAAGAAATCGTAAAAGAACAAGAAGCAGCAAAAGAAAGAATCAAAAAAATAGATTCTGAATATAATCTGAATATAGATTTAATAGTTGAAGAATATAAAAATCTTAATGAAGTAATCAGTAATCGTTCATTATCCGTTTTAGAGCAGTATGCGGTAAGTAATAAAATGAAAGAAGAAGAGATTAAGGAGTTTTTCGCAAAGTTAGATAAGTTTGTTAGTTTAGTTCCTCAGAATTTACGTTTAACTTTAGATTGGAATAAAATATTTAAATTTGATAAGCTAAATAAAAAAATTATGCAAGTAAGTAAAGAATTAATTTTTATGCCGGATAAGAAATTTTTGGAACTGCATAACCAGTTTTTTGCTAACCAAAATAGTAATGACCGTTTAGAGCGATATTTGAATAATTTATTAACCCCAAGTAATGTTTGGGATTTAAAACTTAGTGTAGAAGATGACAAATATCTGCATTGGTTTTTAGCTTCTGTAGATCAAAAAGCTTTAAATGTGATTGATTATGAAGTTATTGAAAACGTGCGTAAAAATTTCGAAAATAAAAATCTTGAAAGTATGGAAGAATGTTTCAAGGCAATAAATGAAGGGTTAAAAAGTGTATCAGAAGATGGGATTAATCGTTTGGTTTTACGCTGGATGAGGATTTATAACAATAATCCTAAATCTGCCGAAAGTTTTTACCAGATGATGATGCAGGAGTATGAGAGAGAAGAAAGTTTAGATGTTGGCAAAGTGGAAATGGTTGCGGATCCTAAAAATGTAACGGCCAAAGTGATGCAAGGCAGTTATGGAATAGATGGAAAAATCTCAAGTGCGATAATACTGCAACACGGCAGGTATAAAGGAAAAATACTTTTGGCGCACGGAGTTAAAGAATTAAGTATTTATGATATGAAAGCAGATAATACTGTAGGAGAAAAAATAGCGGATATTGCACATGGGCTTGAATGGTGGGAGTCTATTAAAGAATTACCTGACGGTAGGATTGCTATTGTTGCTGGAGATTTTTTAAATCGCAGAGTGAGTATTTTAGATTTACGAATAGCAGGTGGAATGAGTAAACAGTTTAGTGCTTTCGGATTCGCTCAACAAATTGAAGTTTTAGCTGATGGTAATATAGCAGTTTTGGAGTTGTCAAGCATATCTATCGCAGAAGTTACAGAGAAAAATCAAATTCGAAAGAAAAATACAATTAAATTTGAAAGAGGTTTAGAACGTATGGCATTTTTCTCGGATGGAAGCTATGCGGTAGTTGAAGTTACAATGGCTAATAAAAATTTAAAAATTTATACTGCAGAGAACTCTTTGATTTATTCTAAGCCAATTAATGATTTAATGGGAGGTAAAATCGAAGGGCAAGAATTTGTTATTGCGGATATGCATGAGCTTAGTCCAGGGGTTGTAATGTTATCTGAAGAGCAAACTTCGCAAATTGCAATTGTTGATTATAAAAATGGAGCGGATACGGTTAATAAATTTTCGTTAGAAGGTGGCCAAGCCGGTGAAATTATTAAATTAAATCCTTTTGAATTTATAGTTTTGGTTAGTAGCAAACATTTTGTAAAACTTGAGTTTGGGAAAAAAAATAATGAAGAAAATCAAATAAAAGAAGATTTGAATTCTGTGCAGGTAAAGGAAAGAGGAATCTTAAAAACAGATTTAGAAAGTAGTTTTGGTGGCGGAATAGTATTGCAGAATAATGAAGATTATAAAGGTAAAATTGTTGTAATAGATTCAAACGGATTTTTTCATATTTTAGAATCACAGACTTCAGATGGTAATAGGTTAAAGGAAATACAGTTAAAAAGTCCTTTAAAAGTAGAAAACTATTCTAAAGAAATGAAAGAAAATAAGTTGTTGGAGTTGAGTGATGGAAGAATAATTTTTTATTTTGATTCTTGTTCAGAAATAAGTATTGTAGATTTTAAAAAAGAGACTGTGGAATTTTTAGATGCTAAATTAAATATACCATTAGATATCATTACGACATATACAAATATAAATGTGTTAAAAGATGGAAAATTGCTGATAGCTGATTTTGATAAAATAAGCTTGATGACGATAGATGAAGAAGAATGGGTTGAAGAAAAAACAAAACAATTTGATGGTATGATAGATGTTTCGACAGTATTGTCTAACGGAATGCTAGTAACTTTGGAAATTGAAGGAGATGAGCACTATATAAGAGTTTGGGATATTCAAGATGTGAGTAGTCCGGTCAAAAAATATGAAAAAAATTTATCTGACCTTGATTTTGTTGATTATTCTATACTTTATCTACATGAATATTCTCAGGATATTCTAATGTTTTTAGATGAAAATAAAAAAGAAGCTTTAATGTTAAATTATAAAACTGGAGAAGTTGTTGGGAGAATTCCATTAAGTGAAGGATTTGACTATAGAAGCCGTATTTTAAAAGTAGATTCTAGAAGATTACTTATTATCAATAATGAAGGTACAGTGGAAGAAATTAAACTTGGGAAAAAAAACGTAGGAGAAAGTAAATCGCTAGAAGAATTTGATTATACTCAACTTGTTAGTTTAGAGGTAAAAGAAGAAACTTTAAATTCTCCTACAAGTGTGTTGCAGTTTAAAGACGGTAAATTAGCTGATCAGTTGTTAGTTAGCAGTGCAGATCGTGGAGAAGTTATTAGTTACGATTTGGAGAATTTATCTGAAAGGTTTGGCGGAGCTATTGGGATCATGACACCTGGAGAAGTTTTGCAATTGAGCGATGGCAGAATAGCCATTGTTGAGAACGAAGATAATAGCATAAAAATTTATCCAAATAATTTTTATACGCTCAATCCAGCAGTGCAGATAATTGCTATTCCAGGTATTTCTTATATTTCTGATCTTAAAGAAACATCTGCTGGGGTATTAGCGATTTCAGATGTGAACAATAATCAAGTAATTGTATACGATATTAAAGAAGGAGAAAAATTCAGAATTCCTCTTGTTAGGCCGCATAAAATTGTAGTTTTAAATAATCATAGTATTTGTGTTGGAGATATTCTAGGAGATATGCATATAATTGATTTGAAAAATCCGAATGAAAAACAAAAGATCAAAATAGAAAAAATGACGTGGATTTATAGCATGTCATTATTATCCGAAGATTTAATCGGAGTGATTTATCAAGAACTGTCTTCTAATAATCATAAATTTAAAATTATTAATCTTAAGACTGAAGTAGAAATAGATGTTTTATCTCAAGAGCAGCAAGAACAAATTAAAAATGCAAAACAGATAATTAAATTAAATGATGGTAGAGTAATGATAGTTGAATCCGAGAATAAAAAACGGAATAAAGTTTTTATTCTTAACTTTGTACAAAAAGAAAAAATAAAACAAAAAGAAACCTTATTACCAAAAATCCGAAGCGGATTTAAAGCGTTATATGAGCATGATGATTTATCAGGTTTGCCAGCATTGGTAAGAATGTTAGCAAGATTTTTAAAAGAAGAGAATGTGGATATTCTTGAAGAAGAAGTAGTAACGCCGAGAGATCCAGCTTGGCAGACACAAGAAAGTTTAGTGAATAAAAATAATTCTGTGAGTTTAGCGATGGTTAATTATATTTTTGAAAAGAATGCAAAAGAGATTAAAGATAGTGAGAAAAGATTTGGTTTGGAAAGTTTGAGAAGATGGATTAAAGAATCGAGTAATAAAAATTTTCAAGCGTATATCCAGATCGTCTTGTCAGCAATTGAAGGACAGGATAGAACAGAGCGAGCGTGGATAAGAGAGGTAGGCGTGCAGAATCCCCGTGATGCAATTCGTAAGGAAATTCGCGAAGGTCGAATAAAGCAGGAAGACGCTAAAATAGAGCAGCGTAGTTTTATCAATAATAACCAGTGGGTGTATTCGATAAAAGATCCGGTAGGCATGGGAGTATGGGAGTTGATGCGTTATTATTTCCCGTTAGATGAATCTTCAAAAAATCATTTATTGGATACAGGAAATTTAGGGCAGGGAAATTACACATTGTATTCAGATTTTGATCGAGCGTTTATAAGAACATCTAAAGGAGATGGATTAATTAATGAGATAGAAATAATCAATGATCCAATTCAAGGACCAGTGATAGTGAGTTGGGAGATATTAAAGGGAGAATATAAGGGTAGTGAAATTCGCAGGATTAAAAATTTAGATGACAGTGATCCACAGCTGGAGAGTTTATTTATCCAGGAAGCGTTGCAGAAATATGCAGGGTTAGTATCAGATGTGGGGATAACTTATAATGGAAAAAGTTTTAAAGAAGATATAGAAATAACAGATCGCGTAAAGTTATCAGAGGATTTGGGAGAGATCGCTATAGGCAGATCGCCAAAGAAATACGCGCGACACAGAGTGGTACAGGATGAGATATTTGTGAGGTTGCCGGATGAGAAAGAGTTGAAATTTGTTCCTGATAGATTTATACAAGCGTATGAACGCTATGGAAATCTGCATATATTTATACCGAGGGAAATATTATTGAATATTCCGCGAAATAATTATGCCGAAGAACAAAAATTTTTACATAAATTACAAGTGGCGGTGTTGTATGCGATGATGCAATCAGTTCTTAAAGATTATTCTGAACGTGGCGCTTCTATTCCAGGTATGCCACAAGATTATTTTATGAATCAAGGTGTTGAGGATAATCTGCAGGCTAAAAAAATTATAAGATTAATGTCAGAAGGAGAATTTGATAAAATTACGCCAGAGATGTTGAATTTTTTTGTAGATAATCCTGTCAAATTTTTTGAATTAATTTCACATGTTCCTTTTATTGCTAAAGGGTATGAAAATAAGATTACTCTACATCAAATTCGCGAAAAGTTAATGGAAGAAGTTTTGATTCGTAAAGCTCGAGAAGAAGCAGCTAATCTAAGGAGTGTGGGAAGTATAGATGATGTTTTAAAAAATGCGCAAGAAGGTTTTTCAAAAGAATTTTCAAATAGTATTCGCGATTCTTTTTTAGATATGCAGTTTGAAGCTCAAGCTAAGGAAGAAGATCCTCAACCGTATTTAGATCAGTTGCCATCGGGTGCTTTAAAAAATTTTGAAAAGCTAGAAGATAAAGTGTTAGCAGGTATTACGAGTAACCCCCCTGGGAAAGGCTATTTTTATAGAGTGAATAGTCGAAAGTTAGCTGTAACTTTAGGAGGACGGTTGATTTATTGGAATTTATTTTATACGTTGCCGATAATTCAGGAAATTTTTAAGTTATATCAGGATAAGAATTTATTAGAAGAGGCGTTAAATCAAACCGGTGGTTATTTATGGGAATTTTTCGAAACTTTAGTGCATGAATCTCAACATTTACTTGAATTTGAAGAACCGGGAGATCATACACACCATGATGATGAAACAATTGATAATGGATTTGCAAACCGTATGGGAAAAGCTTTTGATCGGTTGTTATATTATATTAGTCCAGATGACTTAATGGATTTAGATAAACCTATTCCAAAAATTGATTTTGTACAGGAAAAACCTGATGGGGGACAAAATGGCGGAATGGGCGGTATAGATTTACGCGTGGCGTTGCCTGTTGATTTTAATGTTGGAGCAAATCCCCTTGCAATGCAAAGTTTTTTGCTAAATGTGGATTTATCTGTTGAACGAAAACAGATAGATATGATGTTGCAATCGCAATTGTTACCAGCGCAAAGTAGATTAGAAAATTATGTCGCTGGATGTTGTTTGCAAGAAAAAATAATAGTAG
>CAYQXW010000022.1:0-14459 GCA_964421615.1 uncultured Planctomycetales bacterium | reverse complement strand
ATACCTTTTCTTATGGCAATCATAACATTTTCAACTTGATCATCAATAAACAAAGTAATTAAAGGGTCAAGACTATTTCTTTGAAGAATATACTCATAAATTCGACTATCAGGTTTAATTAATCCAACTTCTTCAGAAAAAATAATATTTTCTTTAGGAATACCAAAATAGTTGGTTATCCTTTCTTTCATTTGTTCACGCAACCAATTATTTTCACTCTTAAAATAATTTGATAAAACATAAATTTTTATACCTTTACCCGTTAACTCTTTAACAAATTGTTGAATTTCTACTATCGGCTTATATCCTAAAAATAAAATATCAGCAATTGCCTGTGTATTAAATAAATCCTTATCAAATCTGGTTAAAGATACAAGCTGTTTATTTACTCCTGCAACAAACTTCTCTATTTCAACAGTCATGCGCATATCCTGTGCTTCTTGACTACTAAAAAATATTTTTTCAATGTCTACCAAATTGACTTCAATGCCAGACCTAATCTTAATTTCCTGCTGTAATTTTTCCATAACCTTACTCTTATCTGCATCAAACAGAACTCCCGCAGCATCAAAAATCACAGTTTTTATTACTAATTTTTCTAATTCTTTGAGGTTAGCATTTATACTTCCTACAAATAATTTCCCGCCGTCATCTTTAACATCAACATCGTAATAACTAACACCTGGCTGCTTCTGAGGTTCAAGGGCAAAAAAATCACCTCTAATCCCATGTTTTAATATCCCAAGCTTTGTAAAATCTTGTTCTAAATAAATTAATTGTAAATAAGCGGCTAAAGTAATATAAATACCGGCTGGAGCTTCTTTAAAATTTTCTAAATTTGGCAAAATATGGTTTTTATCTAAAATAGATTTATTCAACAAGTATGTTATTTTAGCTTTTGAATGTTTAAAGCCTTCATAAATACACCGTTCATAACGGCTATCTAAACAACCTGGATATTTAGCGCAATAATCTGGCCTATTTACATAATTTGTACACATTGAATAACCAATAAATCCTTGCTGGAGGGAATAATCAAAAACTATTTTGAATGTTGGACAGGGATAAGTCTTAATCATCAATTTCAAAGGTGGAGCTCTTCCAAATATTAAACTAGAATATGCTAAACAAATTTTTCTATCTTTTTCATCTTTAAAAAAACAACAAACTCCATCCATACATTTGCGATTCCTATCAATACCTCTCCCAAAAATTAAAGACTGCATTTTTCCGCCATCTTGCTCACATTCTTTAATTTTTAACGGAAGATTTAAAACAATATCATCTGGTCCTTGCACCAATAAAGTCCCCATACCTAATTTTTTTGCTGGCTCAATATCAAAACTAAAATTATCCCCAACCATTACAGCTTCAGACGGAGCAACATCCATTATTGAAAGAACTTCCTGAAAACATTCTATATACGGCTTTGGTTTACTCAACTCATAAGCAATAAAAACCTTATCAAACAAACTACTGTAATTAATAAGACGTAAAATTTCTTCAGCATGCGCACGGATATTATTAGTTAAAACTATAACGATATAACCTTGTTTTCTTAAATTAATTAACAATGGTTTAAGATCAACATTAGTACTTAAATGCAGACTAGAAAAATCCATATTTTCTTTTAAATGATTTTCAATATCATCTAAAGTAAACCCATAAGAAAGTACAGTTGCTTTTCTTCCAATGGACGAAACTTTATTCAAATAATCTTGTTTACTAACTCCTTTAGCTTTAACAAGCTCATAAAGCGTATCCACGTATAATTTTGCTAAATCTTCGCTAGAATATAATGTGCCGTCTAAATCAAAAATTATTAACTTCACGCCACCATCATCAAAACGTTTACCATTAATTTCATTTAAACCATATTGACGCTTATTAATTTTTTCTATGGAATAAATTGCCGCTTTACGCACACTCTCATCAACATCAATAACCGATGTCTGGTTTAATACTGCTAAATGACGATTATCACCAATTTTACCTAATGTTTGCGCACAAAATAAACGCACATAAACATTTTTATCATTTACTAATAAATCATTTAAAAGAACTAAAATATGTTCATCTGAAGAAATCACTAAATCGACCAAAGTTTTAAGTGCAGCAATGCGTGTTTCTGGATTAGGATCACGAACATTTTTTATCAACGTATTGGCATTAGATAAAACACAAAATCTTTTATCAAGCACATACACTTTTTGTTGGCTGTTCGTAAAATAAGAATGTAGTTTACCTGGACGTACTAAACAATCTATTTCTAAATATTTGTTATTAACAGCTGTTTCTAAAAGCGAACCTATATCCTTTCTTTCTATAGCCCATTCCCTCAAATAATCTAATCGATCTATGCTCAAACTCTGCTGCGTAAAACCTAAAGGAGAAGATAATTCTTCATCCAACATACAAGCAGTTATAAAACGTTCTTCTAGCGAAACATGATGCAAAGCATTAGTTTCATATAAAAATTTCTTTAAATCATGCTTATAAGCTTGCGGAATATTTTTATTTTGAATAATAGCTTGTGATAATAAACCTAAACAAAAGATATCTTGAGATTTTGATTTAATACGCTTAACCAACTCATTAATTACCATTGGTGTTATTGTCATCATCTTATTTGACTTATGAATTTTGGCTAATTCTTCATCCTGGCTGCTCCAATTCAACTCAATAGTGCTTATTAACTTTTCAAAAATAGATAAACCCGCCCAATACAAAAGGATATCAGTAAAAAACACTGCCCGTTTATCTAAAGGCAGAATTACTCCAGAAAACACTCCTTTACGCAATGCAAATAATCCTTCACGAGTATAAGAAGGACAATAGATACCAAAACATTTATTCAAATCACGATGCGTATCTGTACCAACTGTAATTGCTAATGGAAATAACCAATAATAACTTTTATTTAAATGGTCCACGGAAGCAAAAAGTTTTCGCATATTAGATTCTGATTCCCCGCTATGCACACACTCTACTGCTCTAAAACCTGGTAGCTCTAAAGAATCCAACTTTAAACGACTAAACTCTACCAACACCTTATTTACTTTAATCTTATTCCATCCTGCACGTAAAAGCGGATGTGCAAAAACAGGAATAAATTCATAATTCTGGCAGAAACGCATTGCTTGCTCTAATGAAAATCCACATTTTTCTTCATCGCAGTATGCCGGAAGATTACTCAAACACCCTTTTTTAAAACTATTCACTTCAGATTCTTTTACTTTACCACTACCTGCAGGCCCATGAGTTAGAATTAAAACTGTAGCCAGATCATTCTTATTTAACAATTCTCCTCGAGGAAAAACTTTTTGGATATCCTGCTCTGTCAATGCCAATTCCGGCATTTTACGATTAAACTCTTTAAGAATTTGCGCGACAATCCTTTTAGCTTCTTGTGCATTTGTTTCAATACCTTTAAGCCAACCTAAATTTCTAGCCTGTTCCAGCCATTTTAAGAATGACTGATTATCAGCACTCCAATAACAAAGCAAATGCATATTTTCAACTTTTTGCTCAGGAGTATATATTGTCATTTCTATTCCTGGAACATACTGTATACCCGTCAGAATATTAGCTGCTTCAATCGCTTCCGGTTGGCTTTCAAAAGTATCATGGTCTGTAATAGATACTACTGACCAGCTTTTCAACCAATACATAACTACTAAATATGATGGAGTAAATAATCCATCAGAATAAACAGAATGGATATGCCAATCTACTCTTCCTAATCCTTCTTTTGTACGAATTATATATTCTGCAGAGTATAAAAGATAAATACAACGCACTGCAAATAATCTCTCTTCATCTGAAACATACCATTTTTTAATGGTTGCCATCGCCCATTCTCTTAAAGCTAAAGCACAAAATCGCTCCCAATCTTTCTGCACAAATAAATCTTCACTAACACCAACTTGATCTGCCCAATTCAATAAAAGATTGATCTCATCGTTATAATTTTTTTCTACCAAAAACTTAAGTAGCGCCAAAGAAACATATAAACGATTATGATATAAAACCGCAATCGTAAAATAATTTTTCTCCCTATCTATAGAAATTATTGGAACTCCATCTTTACCAGTAGTTTCATCATGAATAACGATAGGTTTAATATTTCCTGATCGGATTCTATCATAAAGGCCATGATGTTTTTCTAAAATCTCTTTAGTACTGCTAGTCAAGTTATCCCAAGAAACACATGCTCCCTGCTCACATAAAGAACTAATAAAACTATGTGAATACTCTTCTTTAACCATAGCCAAAAGATTATTTTCTTTTAAAGTACACCCCCAACCTAAAACTTTATCGCCTCCATCAGCAGATTGTTCTTCTATATTCTTAGAATCTGAATTAGATTTACGATTATTTATAAAATTTATTGCTCGTCTTAAAACATACTTAGGAAAATCCCAATAAATAATTTTAAGTAAATTAACCGTTCCATTTTTGTGATACAAATATAATGTAATTACTCCCCATGGCATTGCTGCACACTGTGCAATTAAAAATGCATAAGCTGGTAAAACAAAAAATGAAAATGCCATTACAGGAGTCCAATAAGGAATTGTCATTAAAAATAACAATTTAGGTACTTTTAAAAATCTTCTCCAACCAACTACGCCTTCACAAACTAAAGTATCTCGGATACTACTTAACAACGGCTGGCGTTCAATAAACCAACGGCCTAATGTATATCCAACTAAAATACCAAATACACTACCCGGACCTTGATCAAGAAAAACTTTTACGTATGGAATAGCTATCCCCAACCAAGATGCTAATATTTCAGAAGTATAAGGCAAAATAATTCCATACCAGCAAACTGCAAAATATCCCGCTCCAAATATTGCACCCATTAATCCAGAACGTAACATTCTCCCCCAATTCAAAACTGGCGCTTTTAAAGATGAATTTTTACCAGCTTCGACTTCAATTTCATAGCGTTGGCACAACCAGTTACACAAAATACTGCTCACGATTCCAATCAAAGCATTACGAATATAATCTTGTACAAAAAACGCAGACCCGATATATTCAGAAATAGTTAAACCTAACGGTAAAGGAATTAACGCATACACTAAACCTGCAAATATCACATATATTCCGGTAAAAATAATTAATTTAATAACAAAACTACGTAAAGGATTAACGGATTTTCCGCCGTCAGATTGACCAGAAAACTTTTTTCTACCGCAAGAATTTTTAATACCGCATAAAACATTAATTAGTTCTTTTCTTAAATCAACAGTATTAACTACTTCTTGGAATAAATTATTTACTGAATACAAAGAAGTACATTTCGGTCCAGATTTATCAACTAACCCAACAATCACTAATCTTTCTAAAGATTTACCTACTTCATGAGGTTCTATACCTAATAACCTTGCAATATATTTTGAATATGATGTTCCTTCTTCTCTCAAAGTATTAAAAACCAGCAAATCTCTTGCAGCACGTTCAAGAATAGACTTATTTTTCTTTCCAAAAATTACTGAACTAACCGGATAAGTTCCATTATCAACAAATGCCATAACTATATTATTAATCATAACCTCATCAGTTAAGTTAACAGCTTCAACTTCTACTCCTCCATCAACACCAACAAAATCCGGATTTACTAAAATATCTTTCGAATCATATTCAAACATATATGGAATAAATTCTTTATTTACTGTAATTCCTATACCTTTTAGTATTAATTTTATTTGTTCAGCAGTTTTTAAATAAAAATCCTTAGAATTTGTTTCAACGCTATCTCTAAACCACACAAACTCATAACCTTTATTTTTAATACGTAAAAGTGCGTCTATAAACATTAAAGTTCCAACTTTTTTATTCCTAAAATTTTTATCAACAACTATCCCCACTAAACTATTCTGCTGTAGTAAAACAAAACCAACAGTATTACCATTTTGATCTTGTGCATAAACATAATCGTAATTTTCATAAAAAACTTCTTGGGTAGTAATTGATTTTAATTCAAAATTATCTGAACTAGCTAATTGGTAAAACTGTCCAGTTATATTCTTGATTTCATAATATATTCTTAAAATTTCTGCTCTATCTTCTACAACTTCATTATTACTATATAGTTTTATCCCATTTAAAATTAAATATTTACTTATCCCGCCGTCTTCATCTGAATATTTCACTTTATATGGACTTACTTCGCCTTCTGGAGAAACTACCCAAACACCTTTTAAAGTAACACTTCTACGCTTTCTATTGCGCTGAATTTTTATTTTATCTGGAACATCATTCTTTTTATTGTAAATCAAATAAAGAATATCATCATAACCACACCCACCGCCACCTATATATAATTTGTTTTCACTAGTGACATATATTCTAATAGAAGTAGCTTCTGGTTTTGCTAAAATACAATCCAACTGTTTAGAACTTACACCAATAATAGATTTATTAATAAAATAAACATTATCATTATCTTTAAGATTTCTAACTTGTTTTATTTCTGGAGCATTAGAACACATTGTTTCTATTCTATATATCCCGACATTGTCATTCAAATATACATATGAGTTATAATCTAATAAAACTAATCCTTTATATTTACCATTTTTAATCAAAGAATACATTTTTTCGCCGTTATATTCTTTTAATTTTAGATTTTCTTTACGTAAATAACAATCTCCTCCATCTTCTTTAGCATAATATTTACCAACATATCCATAGATACCACCTTCTAACTCTTCCAAAGTATGCACAACTCTATAACTAAATCCCAACTTACTTTCCCAAATACTACCGGCAACTTTTCTTGCTGCATGTTTTAAAACAGGAGATATTTCACCATTAACCAACTCATCTTTAAAATATAATGCTACTAGCGCATTATAACTTTTTTTAACTTCCTTTAAACCAGCCAATCTATATAATGAATTAATAGTAGACATTGAAGCATCATTAGGAAACCATACACCAACGGTTGTACCTAAAGACCAAGAAATACAATCATAAGTCCTGGTTTGGTCTGCAGTAACACGAAGAATTTCCAAATTCGGTAAGTTTTTCTGAATATCGCTAGGAAGTGTTATATAATCTAAAATTTTAATACTTACAGCTTGTTCCTCTAATTCTTGAAGGATAGCTAAAGTATTTGGACCAGCACGAATACTGTTGGCTTCGCCTCCATCTTGTTCTGAGAAATAAACACGTTTAGCTAAATTCGCATAAACTGCAGTTTCTACTCTAGAGCAACCTAAATTCCTAAATACCGCAGACAAAGAAGTTTCATGTGCATTTGCAGCAATTTTGTTCTTAGTATCAATCAAACTGATTATTACAAAACCAATAACGCTGATAAAAATTAAAGGCATGACAAAAGTTAATAAAGAAGCATTAATCATAATCAAAAATAAAACTAAAGCTATACAAGCAAAGAATCCATAAATACATTGCATCCCAAGATTGCGAGTTAACCAAACAACCAAATCAATTTTCCTGTCAATTATCATTCTAAATTCTTGAATTTTTTCATAATTATCTTTAGCATCATCTTTAATATTAGAAACTTTTGCGCCTTCAAAATCACTTACAAAAATTACTCTACCTGTTTTAGCAAACTGACTATTGGAATAAACATTGTCCTCTAGAATTAGTTCAAAATTCTGTAAATGCTGGTCAACTCCCAACAAGTAATTATATTTTTTATGCAAAGTTTTAGCGATTTGTGCAACATCTCTTGAAATATTTTCTAAAATTTCTTCACGAGTAAAATTTGAGTTTTCAACAGCCAATTTTATATCTTTGGGAGTTAAATGCAAAATCCGGCGAGAATTATAATTTTCATAAACTATAATTCTAGGAGCAAGCATTTTCATTTGCGAATAAAGTATATACATATCATACGGCAAATCAATTTTCATCACTGGATTGCAGATAGCTACATTTTCCAGAGCAACTGGAATATCATAATCAACTGACTCTACTTGCGTATGAGTATCTCCAGGGATTTTAATTTCAATTCTATAAACACTATCATCTGAAACAATAACATGTCGCCTAAAACTTTCAGGATGGACAGAAACTTCAACCCCATTAATATTTTTACTTTCGGCATTAACAACATCATCCCAATTAGTAATATATCTATCTTGCCTCAACTTTGTAATTTCCCTTAAAAATAACTTGCCCTGCTGCCCAACAAACAAATTCTCGATTGCCTTTCTTCCTCTTTTGCCACCAAAAGAATGTTGGATAAATTCATTATAAAGTTGGTCATTTGTAGTAACTATCGTTTTATATCCTAAAACAAATTGTCCGCCATCCCCGTAAATAATTTCCGGAGCACTATTTAATACCTTATCTAAATACATAATTCTCTGATCAAAAGAAGGATACGAAATAATATCAAACTTTGCTCTAATATAATCTAAATGGTTAATTTTATTATTATCATAATACCCAAAAAAATCTTTTAGATTTATTGTTTTATACCACTGTAGAATTTTAATTCTAATTCTTGGATCTATTCCAAATTTAGCTAATAAAATCATAGAAAAAACATCAGCATTTAACTCTAAATTACATAATTCTATTCCGATACTTCTTCTTTTAAAAATATCTTTATTATTTTCCAAATCACTTTCCAATAATAATCGATATTTATAATCAAAATGCACTACATGCTTAAGTTCATGGGAAAAAATACAAATTAAACCATTAGAACCAAACTCTTCTTCTAAAGCATCAGCAAAACTTTCAAGAATACTTATTTCATAATTATCGCTTTCTTCTATGCCATAAAAAGCAGAAACTAACTTAAAAAACTTTTTCTTTACTTCTAGGTTAGCACTAACTAAAAAATCTGCCCCATCAGCATCAAAATAATTATTTAAACTAGAATAGTTATTAATAATTTTTTCTTTCACTTGATTAAAAATTTCTTTTCTTTCTGACAATGCCATTCCACCGTCTTCTTTTTGCTTAAAAAATTTAAAAGCAACTTCAAACTTATAATCAATTTTTTCTAGGATCTCTTTATTCATATTGTTATCAGCTAAAACACAATAAAAATATTTCGCTATAATATTTCTTAATAAATTCTTACGCAGCATTAAATCATTACTTTTTTTCCATCCAACAACCATATTTTCCATATCATCACATTCAATCTCTGGAAAATCTAGATCACGTTCAAATGCTTGTCGGATAATTTCACTAATAATTTTATCTACTATAAATCTCTTATTTTTTGACTCAAAAGGTTTAAATCCATATCTTAATAAACCATTTCTACAATACCATTCAATCCTTTCCCCATCCGTTATCATCATACGATATTGACCGCTTACAAAAAACTCAGCTAAAATTAGTATTGTTTTATTCTCTACTTTAAAAATCCCGATACCATTCTGTAAAACTAGTTTCTTTTTCCACTCTTTAGGTAAAACATAAGAAACTCTTCTAAATTTAACCGACATTTGTTTATCTAAATACTTATTACCAAGCAAAACTTTACTAGAGTAATAATTAACATTAATATCTTCTTCTTTTTTTAAATGTCTAACATACCCACCATCTGTTTGAAATTGATACATAGCCTGACGGTATTTATCTGCATTTCTCCTTAAAATCTTATCTGCATCGGTAATAAAATAGCTATCAATATAATATGGCAACCCCTTACTCTTAAAATATGCACTAATATCCGCATAAGAAATCCAAACTCTTCCTTCTGTTTTTAATTGCATATCTGCAATAGCTTCAATCGCTCCTTTAAAATCTTTAGGAGTTAACCATTTTCGATTACTATCTACAACTTTAGTTTCTTCTGCACCTTTATTCTTCATAACTCTAGGCTTATTTTCTCTTACTATAAAAATATTTCTTGTTTTTTTCAATCCTTCCAGCTTTTTAGATAACAGTTCTGAATCTTTCAAAATAACGCTGCTTAAAGTTCTTTCTTTTAAACCCACTAAATCAGCAATATACTTAATTGTTTTACCTTCTAAAAGCAAATCTCCAACAAGACTTTTATTTATATTATTTTTCTCCCATATAGTTTTTCTAACTTTAGGCGCTATCAGCGTTCCCTGATTTAATATTTTTTGTTTCTTGCCATCTTTTTTTATTGTGTTTAGCTCTTCTTGAGAAAGTATAAATTTACCTAAAACTTTACTGTTTACTCCTAATTTATTAGCAATTTCTACAATCTTTCTTCCTTCCTCTAATTCTTTTTGTAATAAATCCAAATCAACTTCAACTCCTTTAAGCATAACTTTACTATTTTCTAAATCTACAACTGTTATTTCTTTATCTAAAGTAGGAATACTTTGAGCTAAACTTACATCTCTACTCAAAATAAATTCAATATGTTTTCTAAACGCACCCCATGATAAGGTATAGCCTTGTTTATTTGCTAATATAAAAGCTTCTTTAATACTGGAATTATCCACTTGCGCTAAAATATTTCTATAATCCTTAGCTAAAAAGTATTTTTTACTAGGTAAATTTTTAATTTCCAACCGTAAATTATTATATAAAACTAGAAACTCTTCTTGAGATAAACTTATTTTCTTAACATCTTTAAATGCTTCTAAACTAAAACACTCATACAATTCTTCTTCGGTTAACGGTTCAGGAAAACGATTCAACTGTCCCAATATAATTTCTATTATCCTTCGTTTTTTTCCATCTTCCCACGCTTTGAATAAATCCGGATCTCTATTAATATAACCAAAAATAGTATTAAATTTTGCTCCTATTTCTTTTGCTATTTCAATTACTGGGACACCTAACAATAATTGGGTTTTGATATATAAATAAGGGAAATATGGTTTAAAAAACGATGCAAACTCTTGATTCTGCGGTTGTTTTAAAAAAGTTCTAACTAAATTCACTAGCTTTACTGGATCTTTTGCTTCACTAATAACCGTATCATGCGCAAGAAGAAAACTTTTTAATTCTTTAGCATCAATAATTCTATTTTCATTCTTTAAAGTATTAAACAATTCAGTTAAGTAGCTAAACTTCTCGTCAATATTGCTTACTTGTACTAAACCACCATCCTCATCTTTAAAAGTTGCATAAATAGTATCTCCACCCTGTTCTGTAATATCAAAAGTACTTCGGTCTTCATTCAAAACATAGTCTATTTGAAATCCTGCTTCAACAAGCTTATTAATAATTAAATCTTTTTGTTGAATATCTACTTCCAAATCATGCAAATCTAATCTTACTAAAAACGGCAGATTAAAATTATCAGCGATTTGAGCTAAACTAACTGTTTTTTTAATTTCATTATTTAAAATTTCCTCAAAACTATTTGCATTCAGCTGATATAAAAAAGTCATAGCAAAATCTCTAGAATCTTCAATAGTTATAATAGGTAACCGTTTTAAACCCAATATTTTTTCATTTTGGATAAACCAAATCCCCAAAACACCATTATTTTTCGAGAAATCTTTACCAAAAACTAAAAATTTAAAAATATCTTTTAAATCATCATAAACATGGAGAACTATCTGATTGTTAAATTCTTTAACAACAACAGATTTATAATTTAAATCCACATCAAAATTTTTATGCAAAACAACATCCGATATAAGCTTACCTGAAAATTTCGGTAAATCTGTAGAAATGATTCCTGCTGCAGTCACAAAATACGAAGAAGTTAAGCTCAAATCTCTATTTTGTATAAACTTATTAATACTGTGTACAATAAAATTGCTAGCAAAAGTTGAAGCATTGGAAAGAATAATATTTTCAAATTTGTAATTTGATAAAGGTTTTACAGCAGCAAAAATATTTGCGGGAACTTCTAAAACTGGCCAAACAGCAATAGATTGTTTCTGAGTGTCAACAATTTGGTTTAACCATGGCCCTGCTCGAGTAAAAATTCCGCCATCAGTTATCTCATTTAACACTCCATCTTCAACAGCTTTTTTATTAAAATCAACTGCCACTATACCAATTCTTTCTTGATTATCTTCTGAAATCACGGCATAAAGACCAGTATTCTCTTTCTGATCAAATCCAAAAATATTAATACTAATTTTTTCTAATTTTAAATTTAAATTTGTAGCTTTTTCAAAAGTTTTAAGCGTCTCTTCTAACTTTGCTTCTTTAAAAGCTGGATCTTCAAATACCAAACTAGATTCATAATCTGCTGGACGATCATCTATTAAAATAGGATTTTTTATTTCTTCTAAATCTTCAGCTTCGACTTCTATTATTTTGTCTTGCTTTACCACTGCTGGAATAGATGGTTTTATTTCGTTTACAACCTTTTCCTCTGATTTATCTTCTAAAACAGTTTCTCCCATACGTCGCACGCTTAACATATCTTCCCAAGGCAACTTTTTAGGGTACATCTGCGGATTTTCAGATAACTTCAAATCTAATTTCCCAAATTCCGGATTATGTTCAAATAAGCTTTTTGGCCCCCTAATATTTCCGGCTTGAATAATATCATCAATTTTTATATCGAACCCTTGCTCCTGTAATTCTTTTGCTAAATCTCCTGCTAAAACTACCCCATTTCTTATTTTTACAACAACGGCAGCCTTAAACATTTCTTCATAAGCAGGTAAATTTCTAAACTTACCTTTTTGTAGAAGTTTTCTTAATCCCGTTTTCCCTTCTTCAAAATCAGTTGTATTGACAATATAAAATGGTATTTCTTCAGTTATTACTAACTTTCCTCTATTGGTTATATTCGCATATCCATTTTTTCCATTCACTAAATATAATTTCCATAAATGCTGGAATGCTTCTTTTTCACTATCAGCCACTAAATAACCATTAGATTTTCTTTTACCTAAAGAATCATGTATTAAAAATCCTTTATAATCCTCTTCATCTTCTTCACCATAAACACTTGTTATTCCAGCTAAAGTTGAATCTTGAGAAAAATTATCTTCCGCAAATTGCGCTGCTTCATATATATTTTTTAGAAGTTCTAATTCGAAATTAGTTAAAATAATTTCTACTGCAGATTTTTTATTAGCGCCTGATTTATGCTTAGATTTTCCGGAAGTATCAGAACCTAAAGTTTTAAGTTTACGTTCTCTTTGGACTGCAACTAAATGTAATGCAACAATTCTCGCAACAGCAGGAAAATTTTTCTTTATATTCTTTGAATATTCTGACCTTAAAGTCATTTTACTAATACCTAATAAACTAGCACCTTCTGCATAGCTACCTTTTTCAATCAACGCTCCCACATAATCTTGATTTCTTGCAGATAATTTCCGCCATTCTTTAATAAATTCTTGATCTAAAACAAATTCTTCAATATCAATAACATTTTCTGCTTCAATAATAGAAGCTTCACCATTTAATCTATTATTTAACTTTATCGCTACTATAGATTGACAAACTCCTGGCCTATTCGATATTCTACCAGAGAGATATTTAGCAATTGCTTCATTTTTCTTAATATCCTTATAAAAAACTGAGCGAACACTGCTTAACTGCATATTCAATAAAGTTGCAACAACTTCATAATCCTGCTTATCTAATAAAGCCGCTGTTAAATCTTGCTTAGTAATTGAAAGTAAACGCCATTGTTCAACAAATTCCTGATCTGCAAGCAATAATTCTGGATCAATACCAAACACAGGACTTTCAGTAACCATAGCATTCCCAGCTAATCTACTATTTAAATAAATAGCTAACTCAACTTTATTTTTCTCAACTAAGTTTAAAGAATCATCAATAACTTTTCCAAGAGCAGACCAATTAGTTCTTATAGTTGAAACTATAAATTTTAAAGAATTAAATTTATATCCTAATAGTTGAGCTACTTTATTCAAATCTTTGTGTTCTATAATCGCAGCCACAACATCTTGTTTTTTTGTTGATAATAATTTCCAAGCATTAATAAAATTTTCATTATTCATTAATACTTGAACTTCGTTACTTAAGTTTTCTTCGAGTGTAATTTCGTTATTTAAGAAATTATTAATCTGACCTGCCAAAACAACTCGATTTTCTGCTCTTTTATTTGCAGGATTACGACGAATATAAACATCTACAGCTTTTGCCACAGCTAAAAACTTATTTCTGATATTTTTACTAAATTCTGTTCTTAAAGAAATTTCTTTTTTTCCTAAGAAATCTGCTGCCGCAGCATAACTTTTTTTCGCTAACAACGCAGCAACGTCATCCTGTTGCGCTGCACTTAACAGTTTCCACTCCCTTACAAATTCTTCATCTTTAGCTAAACTATCAGCATCAATATCAAAATCTACGGAAACTTCAATAATCTCCCCATCTAATATTTTACTCAATTGTACTGCTAAAATATTTTTATTTGTTCTAACCCATCTAACGTATTGTTCGCAATATTGAGAAATAACAGGACAGTTTTTCTTTATTTCTTTAGAATAAACCGTCCTAAGAGTTGAAATTGAATTACCTAATAACCGTGCTGCATCTTTATAATTACCTTTATCTAATAATGCAGCTACCATATTCTTACG
>CAYQXW010000021.1:0-14899 GCA_964421615.1 uncultured Planctomycetales bacterium | reverse complement strand
TCTCTCACACTTAATAACTGTTTCCATATGTCTAGTATGCGGAAACATATCCACAACTCTTGCTTCCTTAATTGCATACACATTAGATAATTCCTTAAAATCTGCGTACATACTTAATGGATTACAAGAAACATAAACTAAATGTTTGATATTAGAATTAATTATATATTTACGCATCTCTTTAGTCAAACCGCTACGGGGAGGATCAACCACAATCGCATCGAAAGTAACTTCAAAAGTCTTATTACCCACTTTATTCAGAAAATCTTTGGCATCTTCACAGATAAAATGTGCATTATTTATCCCATTAAGTGCTGCATTCTGCTGCGCCATTTCGATGTTATAAGTAGAATTATCTACTCCATACACACTTTTATAAGAATGCGCTATTTGCAAAGTGATACCACCGCTACCACAAAATAAATCCAGAACATTTCCAGAAATACCAGCTAAGCTTTCTGTAATTACCTGATACAACTTTTCACAACATTTGGAATTAGTCTGAAAAAAAACTGTAGGGTTAATTATATATTTTAAATCATTTATCTTCTCTTGGATAAACTCATCACCATAAATCAATAATTTATTTTCAGGTTTGATAACATCTGCGACTTCCTTATCGAAAAATAAATATACTGATTTTACTTGAAGAATTTTACCCAACCTGCTAATCAAATCATCAAAAATAATCTTATTTTGCGCATACTCTTCTTTATCCAAAGCAACTACTAAAACTAAAAGAACATCAGCACTACTTTTAGACTCCCTAAACATACAATAACGCAATAATCCAGTATGCTTCACCAAATGATAAGCTTCAAGATTATTATCATTAGCCCATTGACGCAAACAATCTAAAATTACTGTTAAATTTTTAGAAAATATCAAACACTCTTTAAGATCAATAACATTCCTAAAATTATCTTTTTGCCTCTGCCCAATCTGAATACTACCTTTTTCTCCGCTAAAAACAAATTCCATTTTATTCCTATAATAATTACTTTCAGGAGAATCAACAATGGGAAGCATTTTTTTCGGTTTAAATTGCTTAAGTAAATTACTAACGTAATTTGCTTTATATTTCAATTGTTCAGGATATGTTTTATCTTGAAAATCGCATCCACCACACTGTTTAAAATATTGACAAATATTAGACATAATAAATTTGGGAGGGACAGTTCCATCGTAACACAATGTTACTCTAATAGATAAAAGGAAACGGTCCTTATTTTTTAAAAATAAAAAAGACGGCTAAAATAATAAAACAAAAACCGACTAAATAATTCCACTTTAAACTTTCTTTAAGGTATACAACGGAAAACACAGAAAAAACTACCAGCGTAATTACTTCCTGAATTGTTTTTAACTGCGCAGCACTGTACTGGTAACTTCCAATACGGTTAGCAGGAACCTGAAAACAATATTCCACAAAAGCAATCAACCAACTCACTAAAATAACTATCCACAACGGAGAATTTTTAAACTTCAAATGACCATACCAAGCCATAGTCATAAATATATTTGATATCGTAAGAAGAATAATAGTTTTCATTTCTGCGCCAAAGTTGCTTCCAATAAATTACGGATTAACATCGTTACAGTCAAAGGCCCCACTCCACCAGGAACAGGGGTAATAAAATCCGCTTTTTCTTTTGCTACTTCAAATTCCACATCGCCTACAATCTTATCTTCTAACTTATTAATTCCAACATCAATTACAATCGCACCAGATTTAATCCAATCACCTTTAATTAACCCAGCTTTTCCTACTGCAACAACTAATACATCTGCTTTACGCACATGTTCTTCCAGCTTACCAGCTTTAGATGTTCCTAAATTACACGTTGTAACTGTAGCAAGTTTATCCATCAAAAGTAAACTAATAGGTTTACCAACAATTGCACTATGCCCAACAACAACTATTTCTTTGCCTTCCAAATTTACGCCTGTAGAAAATATTAACTCCACAGCTGCCGACGCTGTACACGGAAAAATACGTGTTTTACCTAAAACTAACTGTCCTATATTTAAAGGATGCACACCTTCAATATCTTTTACAGGATTAATATTCTGGCTTACAGTTTTCGTATCAATATGGGCCGGTAAAGGCATCTGAATTATAATTCCATTAATAGATTTATCTATATTTAATGTTTGTATGAAAGCAATTAAATCCTCTTGAGAGATATTCTGATTGAGTTTATGAAATTGGCACTCTGCTCCTACAAATTTCGCAGTTCTCATTTGAGAATTCATATAAACTTCTGTAGAATGACTTTCTCCTACCTGAATACTCGCTAACTTAGGTTTTAAACCAGAAGCTTCAATATCCAACTTGAGTTTATTCTTAATCGCTTCAGCAATAATTTTACCCTCTAATAATTTCGCCAACTTTAACCTCCGTATCATTTCTTACTTTTTGAATTCTATGGCGTTTTTTTTCTATTTCACTTCTTACTGATTCCACAAACACTTCATCTTTCAAATATTTAAGATTAATATCAACATTAACACACGCACTTGCAAATGCAGACTCTAATAAAACACCCGCAACTGAAACATCACTAATCAAATTAACATTGCCTTTTTTAATCAATGTCGGGCAGATTTCAATAGCATCAGAACATAACCTAGCAACAATTAACGGGACATCTAAAGCTTGACGGATATCTTTACTCTGATAAGCAATAACATCTAAATCCATAAGTCGCATAAACTCAATTCTAAACTTTTCGGTTCTCACTAACAACTCTTTTAATTCTTCATCAAACTTCTGATACTGCGATTTTCCTACAGTAAAATTAATTACCATACTCATTAACGCAGCGCCCATAGCTGCAGTTAAAGCCGCTGCAGATCCACCACCTGGAGCAGGAATTTTTGCTGATAGATCATCCAAATATCTAGTGATAGAAGTATCTTTATACATTAATCAAACCTTTCTGTTAAAGTAAAAGCATTTTTAATTAATTTGATTTCTATTTTATTATCATTCAGCAAAACAACCGCTACATCAAATCTTGCTTTATAGTTCTTATAATTTTGTTCTTTTAAATAATTAACTGCCGAATTAATAATATGATTTTGTTTTTTTCTATTTAAAGCATGTTCCAGAAATTCCAAATCAGAATTTTTTCTAGCTTTAACTTCAACAAAACAAATTGTTCCAGACTCAGATGCAATTATATCTATCTCTCCATAACAACAACGGTAATTCTCTAATAAAATATCGTATCCGTTGCTTTTTAGATGCTCAATTACTAAATCTTGCCCCTGCCTGCCGAAAATAATTTTATCTCTACTCACAAATAAAACTTTTCCTATGAATTATAGAACTGCCAAAATTTTTTATTGCTTGTCTATGTATAAAAGTCGGATAACCTTTATGCTTTATAAAACCGTATTGCGGAAATATTTTATCATAAATCTGCATTATACGATCACGCGTAACTTTTGCTATTATGGAAGCAGCAGCAATACTCAAAGATCTCGTATCGCCTTTAATTAGAGTGGTATACTCAAAATGTGTCTTTAACTTAACTGGTCCATCGACCAAAACATGCGCAGCGTTTTGATTCAATGGACCAATTTTTTTTACTAAACTACTTATCGCCTCTTCCATAGCAATCTGAGTTGCTACAAGAATATTAAGACGATCAATTATTTTTTCGTTTATTATCCCGATTCCGATAACTGCAGAATCTATTATTTCACTAAAAGCTTTTTCTCTTTGAATTGCAGTTAATTTTTTTGAATCATCAATCCGATTCTTAAAATCTGTTTTTTTTAACCAAACTGCACCCGCAACAACAGGTCCAGCAAGTGGACCACGGCCTGCCTCATCAACTCCAATAACTATATTTATTCCTTGTTGATTTAGCTTATTTTCAAATTCCAGCATTTAGTTATTATTTTGCATCATCTGCTGACTGAATCTTAGTTGCATTCTTTCCAATTTTTTTTCTAAGATAATATAACTTTGCTCTTTTGACTTTACCACGTTTAAGAACTTCAATTCTGTCAATTGCAGGAGAATGTAAAACAAAAACTCTTTCTGTACCCTCACCATAAGAAACTCTTCTTACAGTAAAACCTGCAGTTGCACCATTTCCTTTTTTACCAATTACAACACCCTCAAACGGATGTAATCTAACCTTATCACCTTCAGGTATTCTGGTTAATACTTTAACAGTATCTCCAACATTAAATGCTGGAAGCTCTTTTTTGGTAAACGCTTGTTCAACTAACTTCAACTTATCCATTCCAACTACCCCTTTCTTGTTACTTTGCTTTATATATTTTAAAAAGATCCGGCCGTTTCTCTTTTGTCACCCTCAAAGATTCTTTTAATCTCCACTCTTCTATTTTCTTATGATCACCTGATAATAAAACGCCAGGAACCTCTTTTGACCTAAATTTGGCCGGTCTGGTGTACTGAGGGTATTCTAATAGATTACCTTCAAATGACTCAAATTTCAAGGAATTTTTATCTCCAAGCACTCCGGGCAATAATCTGACAATACAATCCACTAAAACCATACTTGCCAATTCACCGCCTGTTAAAATATAATCTCCAATCGACACCTCTTCATCGACGAGAAATTCACGTACTCTTTCATCAATCCCTTCATACCTGCCGCAAATAAGTATAATTTGATTATATTTAGATAATTTTTTCGCTAAAGGTTGTGATAAAATATTTCCTTGAGGCGAAAGAAAAATTACCCTAGTTTTTAATCTTTTTGCCTTTTGCTTAGGTAAAACTGATTCCACAGCTTCAAACAAAGGTTGCGCACACATAATCATTCCAGCCCCACCGCCAAAAGGTCGATCATCAACTTTATGATGTTTTTTGTCTTGGGAAAAGTTTCTTAAATCATGGACAAAAATTTTTACCTTTTTTTTCTCCTGAGCCCTTTTAAGAATCGACTCATTCAAAACTGGAGCAAACATTTCTGGAAAAATTGTAATTATATCAATTCGCATTTTTATCAAACAATATTTAAACTTTGTAAACTAAATATTTTCTTCTACTGTTTTCTTACTATAATACTTTCTCAAAAATTCTTCTTTATATTCAAAAAATCTATTTTCCACTAAAGCTTTTCGAATCTGCCTCATCATCTCCAGATAAAAATAAACATTATGATAGGAAACTAATCTTAACCCCAACATTTCGGAAGTATTGAATAAATGACGAAGATATGCTTTAGTAAAATTTTTACAAGTATAACAATTACATTCTGGATCGAGCGTCGTAAAATCTTCGCTATACGCCCCATTTCTCACCACAACTTTTCCTTGCGACGTAAATGCTGTACCATTACGACCATAACGCGTCGGAGCAACACAATCAAACATATCTATTCCGCGTGCAACTGCACCAATAATATCATCCGGCAACCCTACCCCCATCATATACCGAGGCTTATCTTCAGGCAGGCATGGAACTGTAATTTCTGCAATATGATACATTAATTCCTGAGGTTCACCTACAGACAATCCGCCAATAGAATATCCATCAAAATCCATCGCTACAAATTTCTTTGCACATTCTTCGCGTAAATCATCATACGTTGCACCTTGAACAATTCCAAATAATAACTGACGTTTTCCGCCTAATTTTCTTATTTTAATCGCTTCATCTAAAGAACGCTGCGCCCAATTAATTGTCCTTTCCATTGCTACTGAAGCTTGATCTTTAGTACAAGGATAATGCACACATTCATCTAACGGCATAATAATATCTGAGCCTAAATCTTTTTCAATATGCATAACATCTTCGGGAGTTAAAACATGTTTTGATCCATCCAAATGAGATTGAAACTCAACTCCATGCGCATTTAATTTTCGCAACATCGCTAAACTAAAAATTTGGTAACCACCGCTATCAGTTAGAATTGGACGATCCCAACCCATAAACTTATGCAACCCACCTGCTTTTCGAATAATATCCATTCCTGGACGAAGATACAGATGATACGCATTCGAAAGCATAATTTGTGCACCAGCTTCTTTTAAATCTGCAGGCCCCAAAGTTTTAACAGTCGCTTGAGTCCCAACAGGCATAAAAGCAGGAGTATCCATCTCTCCCATTGCAGTTACAACTTTACCTAATCTTGCCTTAGTTTTAGAATCTTTTTGTATTAATGTATAACAACCCACGTTTTACTCTCCACTGTTTTTTATTGTGTAACAACGAGATATATGTTAACATAAAAAACATGTTAAACGAAATAAAAAATAAAATAGAACAAAGTATAACCTACTATTGCAAGAATATCAATAAATTTTATCCTCTGCAGCAGATATCACCTATTCTTTCAGAAAGCATTCTAAATTATATTAACCGTAAAGGCAAACTTATACGCCCAAGCTTATTTGTCATCAGCTATTTAGGCTATTGCAAAAAACCTGCTGAAAATCTTTATTTAAGTTCGCTATCATTTGAAATGCTGCATAATTTTATGCTTATCCATGATGATATTATTGACAAATCTGACCTGCGCCGTGGTTTACCTTCTATGCATAAATGGTTTGATAACCATATTAAAGATTGGCCGAAGTTAAAATTTAACGGCAGTGATTTAGCCATTGTCGCAGGAGATGTCGTTTACTGCATGGCATTAAATGTTTTCTTAACTATAAAAGAAAAAGATACAAATAAGTTAAAAGCTTTAAATAAATTTGTTGAAGCTGCAATGTTTACTGGCAGCGGTGAATTTGTTGAAATGATTTACAGCGCAAAAAATATCTCACAGATAGAAAAAGAAGATATTAATAAAATTTATGATTTAAAAACCGGAAACTATACTTTCTGCTCCCCACTATCCATAGGTGCAATTATGGCTGGTGCACCAGACTCTGAAATTAAATTATTCCAAACTTATGGAATAGCATTAGGACGAGCATTTCAAATTAGAGACGATATCTTAGATATGTTTGCTGATGAAAAAGTTACCGGGAAACCTGCATTAACAGATTTAAAAGAATCCAAAAAAACTTTTTTACTCTGGCACGCTTATAATAACGCATCAAATAAACAAAAAAATGAAATCAATGGTATTTTAAACAAAGATAATGCTACAACTAACGATTTACTTAAAATACGTACAATTGTCACTCAAACAGGTTCACTCGAATTTGCTAAAAAAGAAATAAATATTCTACTGAATAAATCTTTATCTGTAGTAAACAAACTAAAAATCAAAACCCCTTATAAAGAAATACTCTCTTCATATCCCCAGCAAATTTTATCATTATAAATCAAGTAGTGCAGCAACCTATAATACTAGCATCGCATCGCCATAACTATAAAAACGATAATGATTTGAGATAGCTTCTTGGTAAGCTTTATGCGCAAAATCGAAACCAGCCAAAGCACAAACAAGCATAAAAAGCGTAGTTTTCGGCAAATGAAAATTAGTGATTAAACAATCAACTAGCTTAAATTTGTAACCCGGATAGATAAAAAGATTAGTTTGCCCATCATTTGTTTTCAAATTAGCAAAAGATTCTAAAACTCGACAACTGGTAGTTCCAACTGCAAAAACTCGTTTTTTATTTTTCTTGGTTTCATTAATAACATCAATCGCTTTATCATCAATACAATAATACTCATAATCCATCGGATGCGTTGTAATGTCATCACTCTTAACCATCTTAAAAGTTCCTAACCCAACATGCAAAGTAACATAAACAATACTAATATTTTTTTGTTTAATTTTCTCAAGCAATTCTGGAGTAAAATGTAATCCAGCCGTCGGAGAAGCAACCGAACCATTTTCTTTTGCATAAACAGTCTGATAATAAAGTTTATCCTTTTCATCAGGAGTTCTTTTAATATACGGTGGTAACGGAATCTGACCGCAAGAATATATTTTATCAGAATCACTAGTATTAAACTCAACTAAATTTTTCCCGATAATCTTACAAACAATATTATTGGGAAAAATAATTTCCTCACCGATTCTTAACCTTCCAGGCTTAAATAAAGCTTCAAAAATATTACCTTCTTTTCTATTTAATAAAAAAACTTCAACACTTCCACCAGTTTTCCTTTTTGATTTTAACCTACAGGATAAAACTTTCGTATTATTTAAAACTAAGCAATCTCCCTGATCTATAAAATCTATGATATCACTGAAAACTTTATGGTTTATAGTCTGCTTTTTACAATCACAAACTAATAACTTTGCAGCAGCCCGATCTTCCAACGGATACTGCGCAATCAACTCTTTTGGTAAAATATAATCAAAATCTGATAATTTCATTTTAATATTTTTTCTCTATCTTTGACCCAGGATAATAGTATTCAATAATCTGATCCGAAGTAAAATCTTCTTTACCCATAAAATATGATCCCCACTGACATAATCCTACGCCATGCCCCCAACCAATACCATCAAAAACAAAACTCGGACTCATATTGATTACTTTAAAATTAGCACTCTTAATAACATCTGCCCCCATAATACTACGAAATTCTTCACCTTTTAAATTAATAGTCCCCTTATTTGTTACAATTTCTAAATTAGAAATACGATCGCTTTCATTTCTTTCTACGACTTTGATTCTTCTTATATAATTTACCTTATAACTTTTTCTTCTCAGTTTAGAAACGATATCTTCCTCAGATAAAACAGCTTCCCAATTTCTATGGATAGATTCCCTGCAATAACCGCACTTAACTCCGGATAAAGGCGACATCGCAACATTCCAAATCTCTGAAGCATTTTCCGTATGCCCACCACAAGTTGAATGAAAAAAAGAAGGTAATATTTCTTTTTTATAAGTCAAAACAGTCCCCCGGGTTTGATCAACAATATCGCTTATCCTATACCTTTCGGCATCTTTCCCTCCATAAACCTGAGAATACACATCGCTTTTAACATCATAATCTTTATCTTTAAACATCTGAATATGGTATAAAGCAAATGTCCTAAAAATTATTACATTAGCTTTAATAGTCTCTTGCGGCCAATAATGTGAAATTTCCCTAATGGCTATACCCTTAACATAATCTTCTAAAGGTAGAATATTTACCACTAACAATAATTTGCCTTTAATAATTTTAAAATCTCCTCGATATTGACGATTATTAATTTTAAAATTCCCTTCCTTGACTCGCACAAGAAGACAATCCATATTCGTTTTTTTACCAGCCAAAGAAATAATATCTTTCTTTAAAATTACCTTAGTCGTTATTCTTTCACTAGAATAAACAACCTTATTAGTACTGCAATCTTCTATCGTAAAACTGCCATCGATTTGCAAACTAAATCCAGGCACATTCTTTAAAATACAAACACGAATATTCGGCTGTTCACCTATATCTTGCGCAAATAAAGTTTTAATAATAAAACAACTGACAAACACAGCCGTCAAAATAATTATGACGTATTTATTGGTTTTTATTTTTTTGACCATAAAGAAAAAATTAAGGTAAGAAAAACACTGATTAAAATTGATGTTGCCAAAGGAAAATATAAAGTAAAATTCTTTTTCTCAATCAAGATATCTCCAGGCAATTTACCAAGAAAAGGAATCTTCTGCGCAAAAAAAAGAATTATTCCAATTATTACTAGAACTACTCCCAAAACAATAATCGTTTTCGCTATTTCTTGCATGTTTAAACTTTAATTTTAAACAAACCTAACTTTGTTTTAAATTCAAATGTGTATAAGCTAACTTCGTCGCAATTCTTCCTCTTGAAGATCGTTTCAAATACCCAGCTTTAAGCAAAAACGGCTCAATTGTATCAACTATCGTATCTACTTCTTCATTCAAACTTGCTGCTAAAGATTCCACTCCCACTGGCCCGCCGTCAAAAGATTCAATAATCGTTTTCAAAACTTTACGATCCATTTCATCAAGGCCGGTTTTATCAATACGTAAATCATCAAGCGCCTTACAACTTACTTCCAAATTTATTTTTTTAAAATTATGCACCTGGACATAATCTCTAACTCTTCTTAATAACCTATTCGCAATTCTAGGAGTCCCTCGAGATCTTGCTGCAATTTCTAAAGCTGCATCATTATCAATCACCATATTTAATAATTTCGCTGAACGTTTTAATATCATCGCTAAATCATCATTATTATAAAATTCCAAATGATACATAATCCCAAACCTACTTCGCAGAGGTGAAGTTAATAATCCAGAACGGGTTGTCGCTCCGACTAAAGTAAAAGGCTTTAAATGAAATTTTATTGTTTTAGCATACGGCCCCTTATCGATAACAAAATCAATCTCATAATTTTCTAATGCCGGATATAAAAACTCTTCGACAACTTTAGACAACCGGTGAATTTCATCGATAAAAAGAATATCACCTTTTTCAAGATTAGTTAATATTCCTATCAAATCACCTGCTCTTTCAATTGCCGGACCTGATGTAATGGTAATTTTGGAATGCATTTCGTGGGCGATAATATGTGATAAACAAGTTTTTCCCAGCCCAGGAGGACCAGAAAAAAGTACATGTTCTAACGGCTCTTTCCTCTGTTTTGCTGCAGATAAACAAATTTTTAAATTATCTATAATTTCTTTTTGGCCAACAAATTCGGTAAGAGAGCTTGGTCGTAGAGAAAGATTTAAAACTACATCTTCTTCAGATTCGCTCTTTTGTTTAATTAAGTTCTGAACCTGATTCAATGCTTGGAGATTCAAGTTGGGGTTGTTCAATTCTTTCATGAGAAACTATATTTTTATCGTTTTTTACGATTTCTATATCACTAAAAACTTCATTTTGTCTTGCCATAATCTCTTTTTGGCGGATTAACTCAAGTACCGCTAAAAACGTCACGACCATCTCAATTTTATTTCTCGCCTGAGTAAAAAGTTCAAAAACATTAATCGATTCTTTTTCTACAAGAGTATGCAAAATATAATGCACCTTATCTTCAACTGTAAACTCATCTTTTACAACATTATAAAATAAATCTTTTGGTGTTTCCGCCAAAGCTTTGGAAAAAGCAGAAATAAGATCAAAAATACTTGCTTCAAAATAATTATTATTCGGCGTAATTATAGGTTTTTCTAAAGACTTCGGCCTTTTAAAAAGATCTTTTTGTGTAGCTTCTCTTTGTTTTAATTCTACAGCTACTTGCTTAAATCTTTCATATTCCAAAAGTTGTTTAACCAAATCTGCACGTGGATCTTCTTCCGGAGTAAGTTCTTCATTCTCCTGTGCAGGAAGAAGCATTTTAGATTTTATCTGCAGCAATGTCGCAGCCATAACTAAAAAATCACCTGCAATATTTAAATCCAATACTTTCATTAAATCTAAATACTGCATATACTGATCTGTAACATCAGAAATCGGAATATCGTAAATATTCAAATGATCTTTTTTGACAAGATACAACAAAAGATCTAATGGACCTTCAAAAAGCTGTAATCTGACTTTATAGCTCATAATCCTACAACGGATTTAACTTCAGCTAAAGTTTTATTAGTAATCTCTCTAGCTTTTTGCGCACCGTCTTTAAGAATGTTTTTAATAGTATCTGGATCTTTAAGAATTTCTTGTCGTTTCGCGTAAAAAGGCTTTATCTTTTCAGAAAGAAATCCAGCTAAACGTTTTTTGCATTCAGTACATCCTATTTTTGCATTTGTACACCAATCAAATGCCTCATCTTTAGACTGCGGAGCAAAAATCGAATAATATGAAAAAACATTGCAAACTTGAGGATGTCCTTTATCCGCTAATTTAATACGCTGCGGATCCGTAATCATCGTTTGCACTTTTTTTCTAACATCTTCCTCACTATCAGAAATATTAATTGTATTATTATAACTTTTACTCATTTTTCGTCCATCTAAACCTAATAATCTGGACGATACAGTTAATATTTCCTGAGGTTCTGGAAAAATTTCTTTATTGTATAAACTATTAAATCTCCGTGCAATTTCTCTGGTCAATTCAACATGCGGCAACTGGTCTTCGCCAACAGGAACTTTATCTGCCTTATAAACTAAAATATCTGCAGCCTGTAAAACAGGATAACCTAGAAACCCATAGGTATTTAAATTACGCGTAGTAATTTCTCTTAATTGTTCCTTATACGTTGGACATCTTTCTAACCAACCTAAAGGAGTTAAAGAAGAAAATATCATGAATAAATCTAAATGCGCACTAACTTCTGACTGCACAAAAAGCGTAGATTTTTTTGGATCAATCCCAACGCTAAGCCAATCAACAACATTATCTACGATATTAGACTGCATATTCTGCGGGTTTTCATATTCCCCCATAAACGCATGCCAGTCTGCCACCATAAAATAACATTCATACTCTTCTTGTAATTTAATCCAATTATCAAGAGTTCCCACAAGATGTCCCAAATGCAGTTTACCTGTGGGACGCATTCCGCTAAGGATTTTTTTCTTCAGTTGATTTGACATAGAAATTAATCCATCGTCCTAGCAATTTTCTTAATTTCGTAAGCTTCTATAATATCACCCTGCATAAGTTCTGAAAAACCTTTTAAAGACATACCGCATTCAAAACCTTCGCCTACTTCTCGAACATCGTCTTTAAATCTCTTTAAGGATGATAATTCTCCTTCATAAACTACAGAACCATTTCTTACTAAATTAATAACTGACTTTCTATCAAATTTTCCTTTGTTAACAATACAACCAGCAATAGTTCCAGAAGTTAACTTAAATACTTTTTTAACTTCAGCTTTACCTAAAAATACTTTCTTTAATTTAGGTTCAAGCATCCCGACTAAAGCAGCTTTTATATCATTAACTAATTCATAAATAACATTATATATTCGTGCATCTTGTCCTTCTTTATCAATTAAAGCTTTAGCCTGTTCATCTGGAGTTACATTAAAACCTAATATCAAAGCGTCAGAAGCCACAGCTAAAATAACATCAGATGAATTAATATTACCAACACCTTCGTGAATAAAATTAATTACAATTTCACTGGTATTTATTTTTTTAATCGCTTCTTTAATTGCTTCTAAAGAACCTTGAGTATCACTTTTAAGAATTATTTTTAATTCTTTTAACTTACCATCTTTAATCTGGCTATATAAATCTTCTAGCCCCATCCTCTTTATTGGCTGAACATTTTTCTCTCTGCTATCATCTTGACGAGTTTTTGCTAACTCTTTAGCAAATTTTTCATCACTAATAACAAAAAATTGTTCACCAGCAGCAGCAACACCAGTTACACCTAAAACTTCTACAGGACAAGTTGGCCCTGCACTGACAACATTCTGCCCACGATCATTAAACATTGCCCTAATTTTACCGTAAAAATTCCCTACGATAATATTATCATTCAAATGTAATGTACCGTTTTGCACCAATAAAGTAACAACTGGACCTCTATTTTTTACAAGTTTAGCTTCTAACACAATCCCCTTCGCTAATCTTGTAGGATTTGCTTTTAAATCAAGCATTTGCGCTTCAAGTAAAATCATTTCTAACAATTCATTAATACCTTGTCCAGTTTTAGCTGAAACTCCAACTGTAACAGTTTTACCACCCCAATCTTCAGCTAATAAATCTAATTCAGACAATTGTTTTTTCACTCTATCTGGATCAGCACCAGGCTTATCCATTTTATTTAAAGCTACAATTATACATACACCTGCAGCTTTAGCATGATCAATCGCTTCTTTTGTTTGAGGCATAACCCCATCATCTGCGGCAACAACAACTACTACAATATCTGTAACTTTAGCTCCACGAGCACGCATAGCAGTAAATGCTTCATGACCAGGAGTATCTAAAAAAGTAATTTCACCTTCTCCAGCTTTAACACGATAAGCACCTATATGCTGAGTAATACCACCATGTTCAGACTCTGCAACTTTACTTTTTCTTATCGCATCAAGTATGGAAGTTTTTCCGTGGTCAACATGCCCCATAATTGTAACTACCGGAGATCTATACTTTAAATCCTCTGGTTTATCTTCTTCTTCATGCAGGCTCAAAGCAACCTGCTCTTCATTTTTCTCTACTTTAATCTGAACATTATATTTCTGACAAAGTTTTGTAACAATTTCCTCGTCTAAATTTTGATTAATGTTAGACATTATTCCCATTAGCATAAGATCTTTAATCAAAATAGAAGGTTTACTCTGCAGCTTAATTGCTAAATCCTTAAGCATAATAGGAAAAGTTACTTCTATTTCTGCTGGAAATTCTTCTTTCGCAACAGCAACTAATGGAACAACTGGAGTTTGAGATTTTTGATGATCTTTTCTAAATGAATGGTGATACGATGATTTATGATGATAATGTTGCTGTGGATGATGTCTAAATTCCGGTTTCTTTATTGGTTCAACCGGTTTTGCTACTTCAACTTTATGAGCAACAACTGGTTTTGGCGGTTCAACTACCGGAGGCTTAACTTCAACCTTAACTTCAATCTTAGCTTCAGGCTTAACCGGCTCAACTTTAGACACAACAGGCGCAACAACTACATGCTCTACATTTTTTTTCTCGACTTCTTTTTTTACTTCCTTTACTTCTTTTTTATGATGTTCTTTCTTATGTAATACTTCTTCTGTAGCCACAACCTCTTTTACTTCTGGCTTAACAACAACTGGCTGCTCAACAATTTTTGTTTCTTTTTTCTTACGTACTACTTTTGGTTTTGGAGTTTCAACAACAGCATGTAAACTATCAACAGGCAACTCTGCAACTACTTTGGTTTTTGCTTTTACTATTTTCTTTACCGTTGACTTTACTGCTTTCTCTTCAGCTTTATCTGGTGATAAAACTTTTTTAACTTTAACTTTAGCAACAGTAGTTTTTACTGCTACTTTTTTAACTTTTTCTTTATCCATATTTATTACTCTATATTTTAACTTTCAATTATTTTTTTAGCTTCATTAATTAAATTTTCTGCTTTTTTTTCGCCTAT
>CAYQXW010000020.1:0-15134 GCA_964421615.1 uncultured Planctomycetales bacterium | reverse complement strand
ACTTCAGTTAAACTAGCAACTTGTGCATTTGCAACACTTTCAACAGAATTAAAACCAGCACTTCTAAGGTGTTCTAAAGTTTTCTCCCCCACAGTTGTTAACTTTTCCAACGAAGTTCCTTCTCCTGATACTTCACTAGATAATTTTAACGTTAACGGTTCTTCTGTTTTTATTACTTCGTTATTTGCCAACCCCTCCAATTTTTGGGCTGCTTCTGATGCTGCAGTAGCTTTAGTTCTTACATCTAACTCCCAACCTAAAAGTTTAGAAGCCAAACGTACATTTTGTCCGTGTTTCCCAATAGCTAATGCTAACTGATCATCATTAACAATCACTTGCACCCTTTTATTTGCTTTATCAACTTTCATCTCAGAAACTTCTGATAAAGAAAGTGCAGACTTAATATATTCCCTAATATCTTCACTATATCTTACAACATCTATTCTTTCTCCAGAAAGTTCATTACTGATATTTCTTACTCGTCCGCCTCTCATACCAACACAAGCGCCAACTCCGTCGACTTTATCATCTTTAGACCAAACAGATATTTTTGTACGTTCGCCAGCTTCTCGAGAAATACCTTTTATTTCAACAATACCTTCATATATTTCAGGAACTTCTAATTCAAATAATTTTTTTATAAAATTAGCATGTTTTCTAGTAAGAATTATCTGTGCGCCCTTAGGTTCTTTTCTTACTTCTAAAATTAAAGCACGAATCCTCTGCCCCTGTTTGAACTCATCTTTTTTACATTGTTCAGACTTAGGCAATATCGCTTCAGATTTACCTAACATATCAACAACAATGTTGCCTTTTTCAAAACGATAAACAGTTCCGCTAACTATCTCACCAATTTTTCCTTGAAATTCTCCGAATACAACATCTTTTTCTGCTTCTCTAATTTTCTGGATTATAACCTGTCTTGCCGCAGATGCAGCAATTCTCCCGAAATCTACAGAAGTAATTTCTTCATTATCTTTAAAAGCAGAAATACTTCCGTCTTTCGGATCAAGTTTAACCGATAACTCTTCATTAGGTTTAACATCAATCACTCTTTTAACCGCACTTAAAAGCGCACTTTCTACGGCTAAAATTAAAACTTCTTTTTTAATACCTTTTTCTCTCTCTATTTGTTCAATTATTGCTAATAATTCCTTACTCACTACAGCCACCTTTTGTTTTTAAATTAAAAGTTTACTTTTATTTATTTTGGTTAATCCTATTTCGAGCAAAACACTTTCTGTATCTATAATGACACAATCAGGTTTAATCTCTTTTACAATCCCATCCCATTCTATTTTACCATTAATTGCCTCGTTAAGAAAGAACTTTACTTTCTTTCCCAAATTACGTCTAAAATCATTAGCTGTCAATAAAGGCCGATCCAAACCAGGAGACGAAACTTCTAAAACATAACTACCTTCAAAAATATTTTTTTCTTCTAAAAGATCTCCTATTGCTCTGTTTAAAGCAGAACATTCTCCTAAACTAATTCCTCCTTCTGGTTTATCCACTAGAACTCTTACAACAGTATTTCTACCTTCAGTATGCATCTTAACTTCAATAAATTCTAAATTTCTAAGTTCGACTAAATCTTTAATAATTTTTTCTGTTGCAAAAACAGCTTCTTCTTTTTTCATTTTACAACCTCAACTAAATTTTTATAAATATCTTCTGGTGCAATAATTTTCTTCTCAGCTGTCTTGCGAATTTTAAATTCCACATTTCCATCTTTCATCGTTTGTTTCCCGATAATGATCTGATAAGGAATACCAATTAAATCTGCATCCTTGAATTTTACTCCTGCTCTTTCATCACGATCATCCATTAAAATATTACAACCAGCTTTTACAAGATCCGAATATATACTATTTGCTTTCTGCATAATCATCGGTTCGTTAATATCTAAAGGTAAAATTAAAGCATCGTATGGCGCAATTTCTTTCGGCCAAATAATCCCCAAAGTATCATGATTTTGTTCAATAATAGTTGAAATTAATCTCGAAACACCAATACCATAACAACCCATAATAATTGGAAGCTTATTACCCTTATCATCTAAAAACGAAGCATTAAGCATCGAACTATATTTAGTACCTAATTTAAAAATATGCCCTACCTCAATAGTATTACGTTTTTTCATTTCTCCGTTACATTTAGGGCAACTCATCTGAGATTCTTCTTTATATGGTTTTGGATTATTACATTTTTCACAAATCCAAACATAATCTTCACCGCAATCTGCTGGCACCATAAATTCGTGGGAAACATTTCCCCCCATAACGCCAGAATCAGCTTCAACTGCAACACAATTTAATCCGCAACGTTTAAATATCTTAACATATGCTTCATACATTTTTTGATAATTTTTATCTAAACTCTGCTCATCCCTATCAAAACTATAAGCATCTTTCATAATAAATTCACATGCACGCACTAACCCAAAACGTGGACGCATTTCATCTCTAAATTTAGTTTGGATCTGATATAAAACTAATGGCAATTGCTTATAAGAAGATACATGGTTACTCACTAAATCAGTAATCACCTCTTCATGCGTAGGCCCTAAACAAAGGTTTCGACCACGACGATCAACAAACTTAATCATAACTTCGCCGATTGTTTTATCCCTGCCTGTGCGACTCCATAACTCTAAAGGCTGCAAAGCTGGTAATAAAAGTTCATTAGCTCCAGCAGCATTCATCTCTTGACGAATAATCTTTTGAATATTATTTAAAACTTTTAATCCAAAAGGCAAATAAGAATATGAACCTGCCATTAACATACGCACAAGTCCTGCTCTTAACATCAACTGATGACTAATGGATTCTGCTTCATTAGAAACTTCTTTTAACGTCGGTATAAATGTTTTAGACCATAACATATCTTTTATTCCTTAGTAAACATTTGTTCAGGAAAAAATACTCCTGCTTTCTTAAAACTGTTATCAAATAAAGGCACAACACCTGTTGGCTTCCAATTACCAAAAACTTTACCGTCCGGCAACATTCCACTAGTCTCAAAAACAAAAATATCTTCTAACTCAACAAGTCCATTCTTAAGACCACGGATTTCTGTAATATTCACAATTTTCCTAGACCCATCAGGCAACTGTTCATGCTGCACAATAAAATTAATTGCAGTTGCTATTTGACGATGGATCGCTTCAAGATTAATCGGTAATCCTGAAGTTAGAATCATCGTTTCTAACCTATAAATACAATTCTGAGGAGTATTCGCATGCAAAACAGCTAAACAACCAGAATGACCTGAACACATTGCTTGTAATAAATCTAACGCTTCTGCTCCACGGATTTCTCCTAAAATAATTCTTTCCGGCCTCATCCTCAGCGAATTTTTAAACAAATCGCGCATTGTTATTTCTCCTTTACCTTCAATACTAGGAGGTTTTGTTTCCAATCTTACAACATGTTCCTGCGCTAATTTCAATTCAACTGTATCTTCTATAGTAATAATTCTTTCATGCTCCCCTAAATAAGAAGATAAAACATTTAAAGTAGTTGTTTTACCAACACCAGTAGCTCCAGAAAAAATTATATTCGCCTTAGCCTTAATGCATCCAATAAGAAAATTCGCCATGTTATGATCCAAAGTACCCATAGCAATTAAATCCTCAATTTTTTTAAAATTTTCAGAGAATTTTCTAATCGTGATACAAGGCCAATCCACAGACACTGGCGGAATAATAACATTTATTCTTGACCCATCCTTTAAAGCCGCATCCGCAAAAGGGCTGGTCTCATCAACTCTACGTCTTGTCGGAGAAAGAACTTTGGAAATCATATACATTATATGCTGGTCATCATCAAATTTAACGTTAGAAATTTGCTTGATACCATTTTTTTCCACATAAACTTTTTTCGGACCATTAATCATTATTTCGGTAACTTCCGGATCCTTTAGAATATCTTCAATCGGACCGAAACCGATAAAATCATTAATTAAATCAGTTATTATTTTCTGCTTATCCGGTTCTGGAACACTAATCGGATCTCTTTTATCATTAGCAAAATCAAATAATATCTGACAAATAACTTCTCTTAACCTATTTTCTTCTAGATGATCTTTGGGAAATAACCTACGATACTCACTAACAATTCTGTTCTTAATTTTGTCTTTTAAAGACTTATACATTAAGCAGCTCCAACTCTTTAATCAATTCTTTGATTGATTGAGAATATGCAACTTTCCTTTGAGCCTTCCCTTTTTTAAACAGTAACCCTTGATCTTTTCCAAAAGCAATACCTAAATCCGCATTCTTAGCTTCACCCGGACCATTAACCACACACCCCATAATTGCAACTTTTATATTTCCTAGTTTTTCTAAATCACTCCGACTAGATAAAGTTTTTTCAAAATTTTTTACAACATTAACTAAATCCACTTCGCATCTGCCGCAAGTTGGACAACTAATAATCTGCGGGCCAAACGAACGTAACTCTAACGATTTTAATAAAGCTTTAGCAACCTTTATTTCTTCCTCGGATTTATCAGTAAGAGATACTCTTATTGTATCACCAATACCAGACATTAGCAAAGAACCTATTGCTAATGTAGATTTAATCATACCTTCAAAAGGTAACCCTGTAGCCGTCACCCCTAAATGTAAAGGATATTTAGTCAACTTTGACATCTCTCGGTAAGCTCTCACAGTTGATGCAACATCTGCAGCTTTTAAAGATAAAACAATATTATCAAAATCATTCCCTTCAAGAATTTTTATATATTCCTGAGCTGCTTTAATCATCTTTAATATTTGATCATCAGCTGATCCAATAGACCCGGAATTCAACCCCACACGAATCGGAATCCCCGCTTTTTTAGCTTTTAAAACAACTTCTCTTACCTGACTTTGCTTATTAATATTTCCAGGATTCAGACGAATTTTATCAACGCCATTTTCTATTGCAGCTACAGCTAATCTCCAATCAAAATGAATATCTGCAACAATTGGAATATGAGTTTTAGTTTTTATTACAGATAATGCTTTCGTATCTTCAAAATCTTTAATTGCCACTCTGATTATTTCACAGCCAACCTTTTGCAGATTATTTATCTGCTTAACCGTCTTAACAATATCAGACGTCTTAAATTTCGTCATTGACTGGATTGCAATCGGATTATTCCCGCCTATTAACACATTACCGATTTTAATAACTTTTGTTTTTTTTCTTAAATTATTTTCCATATTTTTATGTTCTATTAAAAAATTTAGTTACTTTACTAATTACCCCAAAACGGTCCAAATCATTAATAAAAACTAAAACTGCCAATAAAATTATAAAACTTAATCCTACATTAGTAAAGATTGCTTCTCCACGTTTGCTTAAATATTTGCCTCTTATCTTCTCTATACCTAACAATACGATATGTCCCCCATCTAATGCTGGAAATGGCAATAAATTAAATAAACCTAAACTTATACTCAAAACAGCCACTAAATGCAAAAGAGCAATAAAACCAACACTTGCTGCTTTTGAAGTAATATAAAACATTCCTAACGGACCTGTAACAGAATCACGCACAGACATTTTGCGAGTAATCATTAACCATAATGATTTGTAAGTCATTAAAGTTATTTCTATAGTTTTATTAATACTTAAATAAAAAGATTTAAAGAAACCTGCTTTAAATTTAGTCATTTCATCAGAAGCTTTAATCCCAATTAAACCGACATTTTTTTTCTGTCCTAAAACATCAGCTACAGACTCTTCTTTTAAAATTATATTAGCTACAAATTCTTTTCCATCCCTCAAATATGCAACATTTAAAGATTTTTTAGACTTATTTAATTGAATTTCTTTCTGCAAATCCTCCCAAAACATGACTTTCTTGCCTTCAACTGCAGTAATCTTATCTCCTGCTTGAATACCCGCTTTTTGCGCACCAAAATTATCAACAACATCTCCAACTTTAGTAGTAAGGGCAGGATATCCTACAATAAAAATAAACCATAAAAAAACAATACCTAAAATATAATTTAATAGTGGTCCAAAAAATATAACACGGAATCTAGCAAATAAAGATTTACCTAAATATTCGTCTTTGTTGCCTTTATATTCGTCTAAATTATCACCGGCTAATTTTACATATCCACCTAAAGGAAATAAACAGATCAAATATTCCGTATCTCCTTTTTTCTTCTTAAATAATTTAGGACCAAATCCTAAAGAAAAAACTTCAACTTTAATACCTGCCATTTTAGCTGCAATAAAATGACCAAATTCATGCACCATAACTAAAATTCCTAAAATTAAAATAAAAATCACTATATCCATTAATTAACCCCCAATAATTTCATTAGTCCTAATTCTTGACCATTTATCCATTTCAAAAATATCCTTAACATTCGGGCATTTTATATTTTTATGCTCACGCATAACTTTTTCCACAAATTTAGGAATATCTAAAAACCCGATTTTTTGATTCAAAAATTTTTCAACACAAATTTCATTAGCTGCATTCATAACAGAAGGTAACGTTCCACCTTCTGCTCCTGCACTAAAAGCTAACCTTAAACAAGGAAACTTAACAATATCCGGTTCAAAAAAATTTAAAGATCTTAATTTAACAAAATCTACAAAACCATAATCAACTTGTAATCTTTTCGGATATGATAACGCATATTGTATTGGAATACGCATATCTGTCTGAGATAATTGCGCCTTAACTACACCGTCCTGAAATTCAACCATTGAATGAATTATAGATTCAGGATGAATTAATACTTTTATTTTTTTTATATCTACTGAAAACAAATGCATCGCTTCAATAACTTCTAGCCCCTTATTCATTAATGTCGCCGAATCAATAGTAATTTTCTTTCCCATCTTCCAGCGAGGATGTTTCAATGCATCTGCTGCCGTAATTTTTTTAAACTTTCCTATTTCTAAATTCCTAAATGGCCCACCAGAAGCAGTTAAATAAATATTATTTATACTACTATTATTTTCTATCTCTAAACATTGCCAAATCGCAGACTGTTCACTATCAATAGGCAGTATCTTAACTTTTTTTTCTTTAGCTTTCTTCATCACTAAACTACCTGCCATAACTAAAGATTCTTTATTCGCTAAAGAAATTTCTTTTTTATTATCTATTGCGCAAAGTAATGGATATAACGCAGCTGCTCCACTAATAGCAACCAAAACATGATCAACATCTTTTTGACTGCAAAGATTATCAATCCCATCATTGTCTACTAAAACCTTAATAGATTTAGGAACTTTTTTTTCAAAAACTTTTGCGCTTTCTTTATCAGCTAAAAAAACAAATTTCGGTTTAAACTCTTTTACTTGTTCAAACAAAATATCAGTTTGAGAATTAGCCGCCAAACCTACCACTTTAAATTTAGTAGGATTAGCTTTTACTACATCTAAACTATTTCTGCCAATTGAACCTGTTGAACCAAATATAACAACTTTTTTCAGGCTAACCTCCCGCAAGGGATTAAAAAGTTAAATTTTTTAAATAAATATTAAGATAAAAATAAAAGACTGGAAAAGTAAATAATAAACTGTCGATTACATCTAATATCCCACCAAACCCTGGTATAATATTCGCAGAATCTTTAATCCCACAATCCCTTTTCATTAAAGATTCTGACAAATCTCCCAACTGCCCAATTATCCCTAAAACTAACCCTAGTAAAGCAAGATGTCCTAGTGAAAAAATTTGTTCTGGTACAAAATTTCTGCATGCCATACCCGTCAAAACTCCAAACAACAATCCCCCAATTGCACCTTCAACAGATTTTTTAGGACTTATCCGAGGAAATAACGGTCGTTTACCAAAACGTGAACCAATTAAATACGCTCCAATATCTGTCATTTTAGTAATCATAACAACAGTAATAACATAATTAATACCGTTAGGCATCAAACTGATTCTTACGACATAACTAAAAAACCATGCAATATAAAGGATACCAAATAATGTAGTTGAAATCCCAACAACTGCACCTTGACTCTCCCGACGCTTCAACTGCATCATAATCAGAAACAATAACGCCAAAACTATAAATAATAATTCCCATTTTTTAGTTAATTCAAATTTAAACATAATCGAAGCAGGAATTATCAAACCCATACCAATTCCAAAATACTTATAAATGCTTATACCCTTTTTCTCAAGCATTGTAAAAAACTCATACAACCCTAAAAAAGTAAAAACTAAAATAATTAAATTAAAAACAGGAACATAAAACGCTCCTAAAATACAGCATAATATTATTAAAGTTGCGCTAAAAATTCTTTTACTCAACATAACTCTTAAAATCCCCCAAATCTTCTTTGTCGGGTTTTATAACTTCGCAACGCTTTTTTTAATTCATTCACATCAAAATCCGGCCAAAACTTTTTTGTAAAATATAATTCAGTATAAGAAATCTGCCACAGTAAAAAATTACTAATTCTTTGCTCCCCACTTGTCCTTATCAATAAATCAGGATCCGCAATAAAAGATGTATACAAATAATCCCTTAAGAAATCATCATCCAAATCATTTATACTTTTTTTATTACTAATTACATCTTGAGCAAAACTTTTAACCGCATCCGCTATTTCTTGACGAGAACCATAATTAATTGCTAATACAAGAGTTAAACCAGAATTATCTTTTGTTTTTTCCTGAGCTTGATTTAATTTCTGAATTAAATATCCCGGTAAAGGATGCTGTCTTCCAATTATTTTTAATCTGACATTATTTTTTTCTAAATCCCTTAATTCTTTATCCAGAAAATGCCCCAAAAATTTCATCAAAGTATTAACTTCTGACTCAGGACGTGTCCAATTTTCAGTAGAAAATGCAAACAAAGTAAGAACTTCAATACCTAAATTACTAGCAGCATTGACAACTTCCTTAACTCTTTTAACTCCCTCACGATGGCCTAAAGTTCTCGGTAACCCTTTTTGTTTCGCCCAACGACCATTACCATCCATAATAATCGCCACATGACGAGGCAATAAGTTTTGCTTATCCATATATTCTAGTTTATACAAAAAAGATTACAAACGATAATTCATTTGTAATCTTTTTTTATGACTCCTTGTATTTTACTGATGTACTTTATAATCTATTTCTGGAAATAAGTTATCTTTACCTTCAATCTCAGATATCCATTCTTCATCTAAAGAATTAGATTTAATTTCTTCATATAAACGATTAAACCTTAAAAGATGATCTTTAGTTCTTTTAACAGCATATCCGACATGAGTTCCTGTTCCCATAATAAAAGCCCAGTCAGAACTTTGAGCTAATAATAATTCCCGCAAAGCCTGATTTAAAGCTCTTTTATAAACACCATTTGAATCAGGATGATCTTTCACCAACTCTGTCATTCGCTCAGAAGCTGCATGTAAATGCCTATAAATCCAATCATTAGACCCCTGCAGCCACATTTCACTATATCCTTTATATCCCCAACTAGACATAGATGGTGAAATTACTTGATTTCTTGGATTTTCTGATAAATATTCTGAAGGTGTAATTAATCTTACTGTCTTTTGATCACATACAGTTTTACGAATAACAAAATCTAACCATTGTGGACCTTCAAACCACCAATGCCCATACAACTCCGCATCATAAGGAGAAATAATTAATGGCTTTTTATTAATAAAATCATATAAATATTCTACCTGTTTTTGGCGATTAAACAAGAAATTTCCTGCATGAGACGCAGCACACTCTCGTGCAACTTCAGGATTATAAGGTTCTTTATGCGTTCCTGTTCCTGTAATTTTATAATATTTAATACCTGTATTAATCCTTATGCCATCAGGATGAATATACGGTTTAATATAATCAAATTCCAAATCAAAACCAACATCACGATAAAATTCACGATAATTATAATCGCCTGGATATCCTTCAATTGATGACCAAACTTGTTTAGAAGATTCTAGATCTCGACCAAAAGCCGCTACACCAGAATCTTTACAATATACAGGAGCAAAAACTCCATATTTAGGTCTTGGGCTACCATGCAAAATACCATGTGAATCAGTAATAAAATAATTTATTCCTACTTCTCTTAAATATTTATCATGCCCTGGAATATAACCGCATTCTGGCAACCAAATACCACGAGGTTTTCTTCCAAAATGTTTTTCATAATTAGCCACAGCAACTTTTAACTGCGCTCTTATAGATTCATGACAAACATCCATTAATGGGAAATATCCATGAGTAGCTCCACATGTAATAACTTCCAACTTCCCCATATCCTGCATATTTTTAAAACCTAAAATCAAATTCCTATGATATTTCTCAAATGTATCACGCGCACGGCAAAAAATATTCAAATACATTATAGCCAATTTTTGAAACTCTGGCTGCCATGCAGTACGTTCCATTTCTTTATGCGCTAATTCTATAAGTTTATTAATATGCTTTAGATATCTTTCCTGTAACAAAGAATCCGTAAGCATTGAGGTTAATGTCGGCGTAATTGACATCGTAATACGAAAATCAACTTTGTCTTCAACTAATTTTTCAAAAGTCCAAAGTAATGGGATATATGTTTCAGTTATCGCTTCGAAAAGCCAATCTTCTTCTAAAAAATCTTCATGTTCGGGATGTCTCACAAACGGTAAATGACTATGCAAAACAAAACAAAGATATCCTTTATTCATAGGTATATTTTTTTACCCGTACAATTATATTGTTTTCGGGGTCCCGCCAGAAGCAAATAGACGAGAAGATTAAATTAAGCTTCGCTGACTTCTTTTACTACTTGACTAGATTTTGTTTCTCTTGAAACAATTGGAGTAATCGTTCTTATTTCAATTTCATCTGCAGATTCAGCTACTACCGGAATAAATTGTTTTCCATCTGGCAATGCATAACGGAAAGTAAATGTTCCATCCGGCCTTAACTTAATAGTTTTTCCTTGTACTGAAACTTTCGCATCAGGTTCAGTTGCACCATAAACAATCAATTCACAATCTACAACTAACCAAAATTTTCTGCCTTTAGCCTTAATTGGAAGTCTTACTGGACTACCCATTGATGTTAAACCAGGAGAAGATAAAACTCCAGAAGACATTGCATGTTTAAATCTATCTTGCCACTTCCCACCAGGAGAAGTTTTTCCAAATCCACCACTAAACCCAAATCCCATACCATAAAGTCTAGCAAAAATTTCTTCAGGAGTAGCCCACTCTTCATCAGTAACCCAAGAAGGACCATCTAATGGAGTAGAAACAACATTAGATCTTAAAATTGTAATAAATTCCCCATTAGGCATTTTTAAACCTAAATCAACACACCACGATTTACCAGGATTTCCGGTATCAATATACCAACTGGTTGCTTCATGATAAACTTCAATATCAAAATATTTATGCGCATTTTGACCATTAAATTCAATATTACTTACATCATAAACTCTTAAAACTTTTTTTGCGCTATAAAAACTTTCTTTTAATTTTGATTTCAAATTATTCCAAGTACTACCGACAACTTCCCAATAACTATGTAACCACCAAGGGTCTCTAATCTGCAAAGCTATTTTATCTTTACCGTAAGCGTTTGGTAAATCATGCGGCATCATTTTTTGTTGCTTACGAACCTGTGGATGAGAAAACTTAGATTTTTCCACAACAACTTCATCCAAGCCTAAAATTTCTTTCTTTATATGTAAATCTGGCTCTTTTATTATTCTAGGTTTTTCTTCAGTTTTAACTGCTGATTTTTTTACAGCAGCTTTTTTAACTGGACTTAAAGTAGTTGGCTTTTTTACCTTCTTAACTTTCTTCTCTATAAGCTTTTTAATCTTTTCCTTGACCCTCTTAATGACTGCCATCAGTCACCCCTCCTAGTGAAAGTACCTACCCCCATTATAGTTACTTTTTAGATTTATCTATTTTTTCTTTAGCCAACTCAACGTATTTTTTTAATTCTTCTTCAAAATTTTCTTTCAATTTATTGACTTTATCTAGTTCTAATCCTAAATTTTTATTCACTAATTTTTCTTGGGACAAAGATTTTTGCAACTGCTCATTTTCACCCTTTTGGGTATCTATTTCTTTCAAAGCTTTTTCAAGTTTATCTTCAACTGCCAATTTTTCTTTTAAAGAGTTATCTCTCTTCTCTTCAGCATCCAGACGAGAATACATCTCTTTATTCCGGCTCGAGGATAAATCCCTAGAACTTTTCCAGGAAATAAAAGATAAAAACAAAAAAATCACATTGGTAACACTTAAAATAACAATCAATTTGTTTTTTAAAGAATCATTCACTTTTGACCTCCTAATTATTTTAAGTTAATGTGAGTAATGAGAGAATAAATGTATAAAAAAAACAACGTGTTTATTTATTTATACGAATATTTTTTTACTATAACACAAACTCAAATTTCAGTCAAGGAATTACCATACTATCATACAAAAAGAGTTTCTTCTCTAGCGCTGCCAACGGAAACAATTGATATCTTTACTTTACAAATATCTTCTAAAACTTTTACATAATCTTTCGCATTTACAGGTAACTGTTTATAACTCTTAATTTTATTTAAATTCTCGCTCCACCCTTTAACAGTTTTATAAACAGGTTGACAATTACACAACATATCATAATCCGCAGGAAACTCTTTAAAAGTTTTTCCTTTATATTTGTAAGCAACTGCTATTTTAATTTCAGATAAACCATCAAGAACATCCATTTTAGTTAACGCCAAATCATTAATTCCGTTTAACAAAATAGCTTCACGAACCATTACACTATCAAACCACCCGCATCTTCTTGCACGGCCTGTTGTCGCTCCAAATTCCTTACCTTTATTACGAATAAACTCTTGAAACTCATCTTTAAATTCAGTAGGAAATGGCCCTTCACCTACACGCGTAGTATATGCTTTAGCCACACCTAAAACTTTATTAATTTTATTTGGAGACACTCCGCTACCAATACAACTGCCGCCCGAAGTTGCCGAAGAAGAAGTAACAAAAGGATACGTTCCAAAATCAATATCTAAAAAAGTTCCCTGGGCACCCTCAAAAAGAACATCCTTATTTTTTTCAATTTCAGAATTAATATAAGAAACAGTATTACAAATAAATGGTTTCAAAAATTTACCATAAGATAAATAATCGCTGTAAATTTTCTTAGAATCGAAACCATTATAATCAAAAACCTTTTGAAATATTTCATTTTTTTCAGCTAAATTATCTTCTAATTTATCCTTAAAAACTTTAGGATTCAAAAGATCAATCATTCTAATCCCACAGCGATTAATTTTGTCTGCATAACAAGGACCAATTCCACGACCAGTTGTACCAATTCGATGCGTCCTTTTTGATTCTCTTAATTTATCTAAAATTTTATGATAAGGCATAATAACATGGGCAAGAGTCGAAATTTTCAATCTGCCAGCTACTGAAATATTCCCTTTTTGCAAATCTTTAATTTCTTTTATTAATGACTCTGGATCAACTGTTACTCCATTGCCAATACAACAGACTTTGCCTTTATGTAAAATACCTGAAGGAATCAAATGAAAAATATACCCTTTTCCAGCAACCACAACTGTATGCCCAGCATTACTTCCGCCCTGATAACGCACAATACAATCTGATTTAGCTGAAAGTATATCAATTATTTTTCCTTTTCCTTCATCTCCCCATTGTGCTCCGACTAAAACTGTATTCATATTAAATTCCCTTTTTTATCCTATAAGGTTATGCAGGATTCATTGAAAAAATTTTACGTGCCACATCAGGATATTTAGCAATAAATTTCAACTCTTCATCAACTAAAGGTTTTTGATTATGCACATTAGCATATCTTACCAATTCTAATATCTGATTTGCCTCTGCTTCATCTTTAAAAGAAACTTCAAGTTTATCTACAACATTTCTAAAACCTTTAATACCAGAATATTCTCCAACAGTAATTTTTCTACCAGTATCAATAACTTCTGGTTCGCCTCTTCCTAACTCTTCATAATCATAAAGTTCATAATTACGTCTATCTTTTAATGCACCATCCGCATGAATACCTGACTCATGTGCAAATGCGTTTGAACCAATTCCAGGTTGATTAATCGGAATCGGAATACCAAAAGCATAAGAAGCATATTTACAAATTTTCCATGCAACTTTCAAATCAACTTTTTCATCTAAAAAATATTTTCCAGCAACATCATTACCATACTGAATCGCTAAAATAACTGCAACCAAATCCGCATTACCAGCTCTTTCGCCCATCCCATTGATACAAGTATTAATATAAGCATCAACTCCTGCATCATTAGCGCCCATAGCACCACAAATAGAATTAGCGACAACCATTCCTAAATCATTATGACAATGCACTTCAACAGGAATTTTAACAGCTTCTGCAACTGCTTTAATCCTATTATAAATACTAAAAGGAGAATCACATCCTAACGTATCACAATATCTAACTCTATCTGCTCCAGCTTTTTTAGCAGCAACAGAAAATTCAATCAAATATTCTAACCTAGTCCTGGAAGCATCTTCAGCATTAACGCCAATACTCTCAGCCCCTAAAGATCTTGCTTCTTCCACAGCCTCATTCATTTCTTTAATAATAGATGCATGATCAAGTTTACCTTTAAACTTATGCATAATCATCTGATCAGATGTTGATATCGAAAGATTTAAATGTTTAATCCTTGGAATTAATTTAAACGCTAATCTTACATCTTCTTTAGTCGCACGCAACCATCCACCTAAACGAATTTTATTCAACGCACCTTTTTCAACCAATTCTAAATTCGCGTTTAAATAATTTGTTTCGTGTCTTGTCATAGGAAAACCGAATTCACTTTGAAAAACTCCCATTTCATTCAAATACAAATTAAGCATTGTCTTTTGTAATTTCGAAAGACAAATACGTGAAGTTTGCACACCATCTCTGTTTGTTACATCAACTAAATAAATTTTTGGTTTATGAGCCATAATCACACCTCTTTATTAAATTACCAGGATTACCTTCTCTTCATTATTTTTCTAAAATCTTCTTTTGACGGCACCTGGGCTGAACTAAAAATTTCCTGGTTATCCAAAACATAAGTTGGCCCTTTTGAAATTCCCACGTCACCATTTAAAGCAACATTCTCCCTTAAAAGATCTATTCCTTCCGGTCCC
>CAYQXW010000019.1:0-15455 GCA_964421615.1 uncultured Planctomycetales bacterium | reverse complement strand
GTACTATGCGCAGACCATAAACGTAACGTATTGATTATTTCATTTTTGTATCCAGGAACAGGAATATCATACGGCATTGCCAAAACATCTTCAGTCTCAACCCATTGGCTAATAATATTTCCATCTGGTCCTTTAAAAGACTGCGTACGCCCATAAAAACGAATCTTTACCGCATACTCCGGTTTTGCAATTTCCCAAGGGTTGCCTAATTTTAACCATTCATCTGGAATTTCCCGCTGATTACCGTTTAATATTTTTTGATGGAAAATCCCATAATCATAGCGAATTCCATAACCATGTGCTGGAATACCTAACGTAGCCATAGAATCTAAAAAACATGCCGCTAATCTTCCCAAGCCTCCATTACCCAAACCGGCATCAACCTCTTGCTGATATAATTCTTCTAAATCGAATCCTAAATCATTGATAGCTTGCTTAACTTCATCTTGGATTCCTAAATTCAAAATATTATTTTCCATCAACCGGCCAATAAGAAATTCCAAAGATAAATAATACACTCTTTTAAGATTTTCACGATGATAACGCTGCTGAGTCATAATCCAATGGCCAATCAATTTATCTCTAATAGTTAATGCTAAAGACATAAAGTTATCAAATGTTTTCGCCGTATATTGATCTTTTGCCATGCGAAATTCACGATTATCTTTAAAAGAAATCTTAATTCTTTCAGTATCCATATTTTTCTGGACAACTGGAGTACTAAGAATATTATCAACTATTTTATTTTTATCTAACTCTACTTCTGGCATTTTAACCTTTTTTATTTAACTGCAATACTAATTCATTTGGGATATCTTCTAGACTCATAATTTTATCTACCCCACCAGCTTTTATTGCTTCTTTAGGCATACCAAAAACCACACAGCTTTGTTCATCCTGTGCAATATTATATGATCCTGCTTCTTTCATATGCAACATACCTGTTGCGCCATCATTGCCCATCCCGGTTAACATAACACCAATAGCATTGCGACCAGCATACTTAGCAACAGAATCAAATAAAACTTCAACTGACGGACGTTGCCTGCAAACTAAAGGACCATCTTTAACTTCAACATAATATCTTGCACCACTTCTTCTTAATAACATATGATAATTACCTTTTGCAATCAAAACTAATCCTGGACGAACAGTATCACCATCAACAGCTTCTCTAACTTCCATTTTGCATAACTGAGCTAAATGGTCCGCAAAAGATTTTGTAAATTTTTCAGGCATATGCTGGGTCACAACAACACCAGGAAAACTAGGAGGTAAAGTTGGCAACAAAGCTCTCAACGCTTCAGTCCCTCCAGTAGAAGCACCTATAGCAACAATTTTATCTGTTGTCTGTAACATAGACGTCATTTCTGCCATACGTTTTACTACAGGCTTATTCTGTTTTTCTTTATTCCTGTTAGCAAATCTATACTTTGTTGCTTTTGCTGCTTTTATTTTTTCAACAAGCATAATTATCATTTCATTTAATTTATAAGAAACATCCAATGCCGGTTTTTCCATAACATCAACCGCGCCTAATTCCATTGCTTTAATAGCAATTTCACATCCTGCAGGAGCTAAGGAACTCAAAATAATTACTGGCATCGGATGATGCTCCATTAATTTTTCCAAAAACGTTAAACCATCCATTCGAGGCATTTCTATATCTAATGTTAAAACGTCAGGATTTGAATACACAATTTTATCTCGAGCAATATATGGATCAGTTGCAGTCCCTACAATTTCTATTTCTGGATCCTTAGCTAACTCTGTAGATAATATGTTTCTTACAACGGAAGAATCATCAACAATTAAAACTTTAATTTTATCCATAAGATCCTCTTACACTAGTTTAACTTTTTTTAATTAAAAATTCAGGAGCCCAATCATGCTTTCTAATATTTTTTGTTTTTAAAACTAAAACATCGCCGGTATGCGTGTCAAACATAACTTTTCGGCCTAAAGTTCCACCAATATCTTCAGAAACCAAATCAATCTTAAATTTTTTTAAAATTCTCTTAACCACACTCACTACTTTTTTTGCTCTCTTTTCATGATGGCCTCTTAAATTTCCCCCGCCATAAATTTGAGCTTCAATATGAGATAAACTACACTTTGATTCAGTCATTTTTTTTACTAATTGTGCAATAGCAATATCTGCCTGATAATTTGATATCGATTGATTCCATTCTTTTTTGGGAAATACGCAATGAACCATTCCTCCAACTTTTTTTATCCTATCTCGCAATATAACTACTACCCCATTACCGCAAACAGAACACAAAAGCGTCGGATCAGTTGCCACAACAACATATCCTGGGCTAAGTATACATTTATAATAATCACCCTCTCGCTGGGTGATAACTTTATCATTACGTAATTGTGACATTTTATTATTTACTATGCGCTAATTGGCCGGGAATTTTTTTGAATGCTGCTGCGGCAACGGTTTTAAATTTTGTTTGCATTCCCACTAAACTTTCCGAATGACCAATAAACAAATAGCCGTTATCATCAAGATAATTATACAATTTATTTACTAAGGTATTTTGTGTTGGTTTATCAAAATAAATCATGACATTTCGGCAAAAAATAAAATCAAATTTTCCAGTAAATGGAAACGCATCGCTCATTAAGTTTAAACGTGCAAAAAAAGCCATATTCTTCAAACTCTGCTTAACAGAAAAATTAACTTCATGTCTTGATTCTACTTTATCAAAATATTTTGATAGATAATTAGGCGGAATTCCTCTAACTCGATCTAAAGAATACGTCGCTTCCTTAGCTTGAGCTAAAGCTTTAGTTGAAATATCAGTTCCTAAAATTTTAATATCCCATCCTGCAGGATTTTTCATATACTCCAATAAAGTCATAAGTATCGTATATATTTCTTCGCCACTAGAAGCTGCCGCTGACCAAATACGTATTTTTTGCTCGCCTTTTATTTTTTTTCTCTCAAACATCTCTGGAAAAACTACATTAGTTAAATAATCAAAATGCTGTTTTTCACGAAAAAAAGACGTAACATTTGTAGATATTGCATTTAATAAATCCTCTAATTCTTTACCACTAGGATCCTGGATTACATAATTATAATATTCTGCAAAACTACCAAAATTATAATGCCGGATTCTTTTCATTAGTCTTGCTTTAACTAATTCTTTTTTATTGTCACCCAAATTTATTCCGGAAACATTATAAATAAATTCTACTAATGAATTGTATTCATTATCCGTTAAAACTATATTATTCATTATAGGCAAATCCATAAAATTATCCTTATTCTGGAGCGATAGCATTTAATTCTTCAGCTGTTTTTTTAGTAACCCAAACAGCCGCAGCAGATTTAATTTTTCCAATCAAAATTCCTCTCACAACATCCATCCCTTTATATAAATCTAGCTCTTCTTTATCAATAACTTCTACCGCGCCTATTTTTTTAGCTTGATCGCGTAATTTACTGCCTTGCTGCGCAACTGTACTAATAATAATAACTGGTTTAGGTTTATATAAAAACAGCTTCTTTAAAAATGTTATCCCATCCATTTTTGGCATAATAATATCCAAGCAAATAACATCCGGATCATGCTCTAGCAAAAGCTCACGCGCTTCATAAGGATTTTCTGCTTGTCCAACAACTTCAATTTCAGGATCAGCTGAAATAGCTTTAACCAATATTTGTCTAACGGTAGCAGAATCATCAACGACCAAAACTTTTATTCTTCTCTTAGCTAAATCTTTTTTCTTTTCTGCAATAAAAGCAGTCTGAGTAGATCTTTCAATTTTTCTTACTTCCACTTCTCCAGTCCAGTTTTTAAAATAAACTTTACGCCCATTTTCTCCACCGATATCACGAAAAACTACTGGAATTCTATATTTCTCAAGAATAGTTTTGGCTTGAATAATATTATTAGCACCTATACCTGTCCCAACATCTAAACTACTGCCTGTAACATTACCACCGCCTAAAATAGATGCTTCTAAATTAGTTATATTGCTATCTTGAGCTAACATCATTTTAATGAGCATCTCACTGGAATAATCCCCATGCTTACCAGAAGGAACAGAATCTGACGGAGCTTTTGGTAACATATAATGATTCATACCACCAAAATTATTACGTTTATTGTATAAGCATATCGCGACACAAGATCCTAACAAAGTAGCTATTTCTGTTGGTTCTCTGGCTACACACATTTCTCCTGGCAGTAAAAAAACTCTACCTTGCTCCATAATTTCCCCCTAATCAATATTTATGTTCAGCGGCAGCATAATTTCAAAAGTAGTTCCTTTTCCAGTTTCAGAATATACTTTTATTGCGCCACCTGCTTTATCTAAAGAATTTAAAACCACATCCATTCCAACTCCTCTACCAGAAATATCATTTACTGATTCACTTGTACTTACTCCCGGTAAAAAAATCAATCTAGCAGATTCTTCATCAGAAAGAACACTCATTTCTTCAAAAGATATTTTCCCTTTTTTATAAGAAGCTTCTCTTAAAGCTTTAAAATTAATCCCCCGGCCATCATCACTTAATTTCATAATTAAGTTTTTTCCATCTTCTGTTAAAGATATTTTAATAGTCCCTACTTCAGGCTTACCGCTTGCAATTCTTTCTTCCGGCAATTCTATTCCATGGTCAATAGAATTTCTTAAAATATGAATAAAAATACTATCTAACAACTCTAAATTTTTTCTTTCTACATAAATATTTTTACTCTCAGTTAAAATATTTACTTTTTTATTACAAGACTTGGATAATGCTTCTACTAATCTTTTATTTTTCTCCAAAAATGCATCTGGAGAAACTAACTTAATCCTTATTAAAATTTGAAACATATCCTGACATAAATAATTTAAATTATTTATAGACTCCTGCATATGCAAACGTATTTCACTAGAAATATCTACCTGGGATAACTTATCTCTTAAGCTATAGAATGAATTCCCTACTTTTTCTAACTTATTTACTGATTTTACTAATTCATTAATATTCGATTCTTCTATTCTGAAACTAGCTTTTTTATTATCTTTTTCAGTATTTGTTACAACTTTACTTTGGCTAATCTCAACTTTATTAATACCTGTGAGAACTTTATTAAAACTATCATTCAGGGTATCTAAAAGAAAAGCATCAAAACTGCCGCTATCATCCACTAACATTTCAAAATCTATAATCATACGGGAAACTAAATTAGTACGCTCTGTATCATTTTTGCAAGAAAAAACTTCTTTCAAATCAGCTAAAGTAGCAATAAACTGCTGAGTAATATCGGACTGAGTGCCTGGGGCTTTAGATTTTTCTAAATAAGCTTTAATAATAAAAACGCTCCTGCTAATATCTGTTTCCCCATACAAATATCGAACAGTATCTGTAGCTCGCACAGGAACACTTGCACGCGCTTGACAAAGCTTATACTGTGTTATCTTATCTCTTAATTTTGCAATAAAAGCAGCTTCTTCAGAATCAACTTCTTGCTGAACACCTTGACCATTTTTTACTTTTTCTATATCTTTACCTAAGATACCAATGCCTTCCCAAAGCATATCAATAAAAGTTTTATCAACAAGATATGTCTTTGATCTTGATCCAGATAAAAGATCTTCTAAAGCATGCGCCACGCTTTTAATATTAACTAATCCAAGAAAAGAAGAATTGCCTTTTAAAGTATGGAAAGTCCTAAAAAGTGAATCAATAATTTCAAAACTTTCTGGGGAAGTCTCCAACATGATTGATTTTTCATGCAACTCTTTAAGCATCTCTTGAGCAGTTTGTAAAAAAACTACTAGAAATTGCTCTTCTATTTTTTCAGGCTGCATAGTATTCTGTTCCAATTTATCTCCTGGATTCTTCAACTATCCCATTAACATCTAAAATAAGCCCCACACGTCCATCGCCCAAGATTGTACCACCAGACAAACCTTTGATATCTTTAAACGCTTCGCCTAAAGTTTTGATAACTATCTGCTGTTGGCCTATAATTTTATCTACTACAAAACAAACACGCCCAAACTCTGATTCAACAACGCAAACTGTCGCGTGTTCAATATTACTATAAGAAGATTTTACTTTAAAATGCTCAGACAAAAAGATTAAGGGGAATAATGTTCCATGAACCATAATCGTACACGGACGCCCATTCACAAAAGTAATATCCTGCTGTTTAGGACTAAAAAACTCTACAATAGAATATATAGGAATAATATACCGTTCTTCTCCTACCATTAAAATAATTCCATCAATAATAGCTAAAGTTAATGGGGATTTAATAATAAAAGTCGTGCCTTTGCCCATTTCCGAAATTATATCTATTTTTCCACGAAGCTGTTCTACATTACGCTTAACAACATCCATACCTACGCCTCGTCCGGATATATCTGTAATTTTATCTGCTGTAGAAAAACCCGGTTCAAAAATCATATTATAAATTCTATTTTCAGCAGGCATCTCGTTTTCTTTGATTAACCCTTTTTCTATCGCCTTCTTTAAAATCTTTTCTTTATTTAAGCCTGCCCCATCATCTTTTATTTCAACAACTATATTCCCGCCTTTATGATAAGCATTTAACTCTACTCTACCGCTAGCAGACTTACCATTTTTAACTCTTATCTCTTGTGGCTCAATTCCATGATCAACAGAATTTCGCACCATGTGCATAATCGGATCACTAATCAAATCAACAATATTTTTATCTATTTCAGTTTCTTCTCCGGACATTGTCATTTCAACGGTTTTATTTGCTTTCTTAGCAACATCTCGAACAAGCCTTTGCATCTTTTGAAAAACAGGCTTGATCTGGACTAATCGCATACTCATAGAAATATCTTGAGTGTCACGGATAATTCGGCTTAGCTGAGATAAATCTTTAGTCAACCGTGGATTCACTATATCTTTAATCGACTGATTCTGTGAAACCTGAGTACCAATAATAACTAATTCCCCAACCATATCTATAAGATTATCCAGCTTATTAATTCCTATCTTAACTGTCTGCTCCATTGCTGTAGCTTGTTGTTGTTCTTGCAATGAACGTTCAACCTGTGCTGGAGTTGCAGATTTCATATCAACAAGTATTTCACCAATCTTTTTTTCTTTTTGTTCTTCTTTCTGCTTTTCCAAAGCTTTTTCTAAATCCTGCTCTAGAATTACTCCTTTTTCAACTAACATTTCTCCGATTTTTACTGGAACAACTTCTGGCTTCCCAACAGGAGAACCTTTTATTCTTGCTCTTACAACTTTAATAACAGGGGAAACATCATAATATTCACTTCTTAACTGACCATTATTTTCAACCTGCTCTTTAAGAAGATTTAAAAGTTTACGGGTTCCATCTATAGCCATAAAAACAGTATCTGCAATCACAGAATCCATATGCAAAGTACCCTTGCGCACCATATCCATCATAGTTTCAGTTTCATGGGTAAGATTTTTTATATCATCCAAATTAATAAAACTAGCGACTCCTTTGATAGTATGAAAAGCCCTAAATGTTTTATTAATTTCTTCTGCGCTATCAGGAGTATTCTCTAAAGTTAACAATGAATTTTCCGCAATAGCAAGATGGTCAAAAGACTCATTTAAAAATTCACAGATCATATCCTTATTTTCCGCTAAATTAACATCTGGAATTTTACAAACATAATCAGACTCTTTTTTAACATGAGATTCTTCGACAACTTTAGGTTCTAATTTAATGGGAACAGAAACATTACTTTTTTGTTCGATTAAAGAATTTATTTGCTTCTTTATATCGTCGATATTAAAAGATATTGCTCTTGAAACATCCTTTTCTAAAATCTGGAGAACATCTTTGTAAACATCAGAAATACTTAAAATTAAATCTATAACATCTATATCTAACTGCACTTCTCCTACTTTACCCTTCTGCAGAATACTTTCAACTTCATGCGATAATTCAGCTATGTTCGTTAACCCTAAAATACCCGCTTCCCCTTTTATAGTATGGAAGCCTCTTAATGCTGAATTCAGGAATTCAGGATCACTACTTTTTTCAATAGCTAAAATATCTTTTTCTATCTCTTCAATTCTTCCTTGTGTATTTGATATAAATTCCGGTAACTCTTTCAACTGCACAGCTGTAAATTTAAGTTTGTCATCCTGAACTGCCACTCCAATAATTACATCTAAATTTTGTTTTATACTGCCAAAATCTAAAACCACATGCGTATCCGACATCTCCTGCCGCGCATAATCTTGCAAAATATTTATGCTGTATCCGATTACATCATTAACTTTTGCAAGATTTGTTGGTAAAACAACTTCCATAGCATTAGCAAAAAGACTGACTAAATTTTGAACTACCTCAAAATTATCTTTTCCAGCTTGTTCTTGAATCCCTCTTAAATGCACTATAAAATCTTTAACTTCTTCCGGACTGTTTGTATCCAATAAAACAGAACTTGTCGCAAGGCTATCGATCTTTTGCACTATTTGCTGGAATTTTTCTTTATTCATAGGTTTTATTTAATATTCATAAAATTTTTTAAACAGCTTACAAAATTTTTTATCCCAATATCTTTTGCTAAAAAATTATACCCGTCAATTTTCGCAATACTATCGCTACCAATCTCATCTTTGCTTACCAATGATGTCAAAAAAATAATTGGGATATTTTTTGTACTTTCATCATCAGCTAAAAATTTAGCAACTTTAGGTCCTGACATTTCCGGCATCATTCTGTCCAAAAGTATTAAGTTCGGTTGTTGCGTTTTAGCCATATTTAATCCCGCTTCTCCCCTATTGCTTATAATTACATCAAAATCACCGGTAACTTCTAAAGTGTTTTTGACAAAGAAACAAAACCCTTCATCGTCATCAATAAGCAATATCTTTTTCTTTTCTTTCTGCTCAGACATTTAGCCCTCCAGTTTGCAAATCAAAAACAACTTAAACTTTTTCTTCAGCAAATTCTTCCGCTAAAACTACATCAGTAGCCAATACTTTACTTATGTTCAATAATATTTTTACCTTATCTCCAATTTTACCCATACCAGTAATAAAATCTGACTTCGTTTTTCCTCCAAAAGTAGGAGCAGGTTCAATATTTTCTTGTGCAATATCTAAAACTTCACAAACTTTATCTACAATAATTCCCATCATACTGCCATTAACATTTAAAACAATAATACAAGTTTCATTAGTATAATCAACTTTTGGCATTCCGAATTTTAACCTTAAATCAATAACTGGAATAACCTTACCTCTTAGATTAATAACTCCTTTAACATAAGATGGAACTTTTGGCACACAAGTGATTTCCATTAATCCAATAATTTCTCGGACATCTAAAATTTCCAACCCATATTCTTCTTGAGCTAAAGCAAAAGTAAGATGCTTGCCTTCTTTTGCTAAAATGTCTTTATTTTTCACTTCACTCGCCATTTTATCCTCCTTATCAAACAATTTGTCTTAAAACTGTTTTAAAGTTTTATCATCATCTAGCGGAATAACATCTTCTGGACTTGTCGCTGCCCTAGTTGCTGCTCTTTCCTGCTTAGCTGTTGGTTTTGCTGTAACCTGATGTGTCATTTTAGCCATTTTCACTGGTGTTGCTTCTCTTCTTCTTTCAGTTTTTTGTTCGATATGGGTAGAAACACTATTGGAATCAATACCTCTAGATAACTGTTCCAACTCTATAACCAATCCTTTTAAAGCACTTGCTTGCGAAGTTAATTGTTCAGAAGCAGCTGCAGATTCTTCAGCAACAGATGCTGTTCTTTGAGTCACTTGATCCATTTGAGATACTGCATTAGTAATTTGGTTAATACCCTCTGCTTGTTCTTTACTTGCTGCAGCAATTTCAGAAACAATATCTGCTACTTTTTTTGCACCAGAAGTGATACTTTGTAAAGAATCTCCTGCTTTTTTAGCTATTTCAGTTCCATTCTTTACTTTATTTATACTATCTTCAATCAAAGCCGCAGTATCTTTTGCTGAATCGGCAGAACGACGTGCTAAGTTTCTTACTTCTTCTGCTACAACTGCAAAACCTTTTCCATGTTCACCAGCTCGAGCAGCTTCAACAGCAGCATTTAAAGCAAGTAAATTGGTTTGAAAAGCTATCTCTTCAATTGTTTTAATAATTTTAGAAATTTTATCCGAAGATTCGTTTATTTCTGTCATCGCTGTTTGCATTTCATTCATAGCTTTGTTTCCCTGATCTGCATTCGAACGCGCTTCTTGAGCAAGTTGATTAGCTTTTGAAGCATTATCTGCATTAGCTTTAGTCATAGAAGACATTTCATCTAAAGAACTAGAAGTTTCTTCCAAAGATGCAGCTTGTTCTGTTGCACCTTGAGAAAGCTGTTGAGAAGATGCTGCAACCTGAGAAGAAGCTGTTGCTGTTTGCTCTGCTCCATCATCAAGTCTAAGAATAATACTATTAATCGGATTAACAATCATACCAGTAATAACCCAACCAACCAAAAATGATACAAATAAACAAATTGCTAGACCAATAGCAAGAACAAAAGAAGATGATGTTAAAGAACTAGCTGCTTTTTTAGATGCAGCACTTACATCATCCAAACCTTTAGAACTAGTAGATTTGGCTACCTCTAATAAAGATGCCAATAATTTTTGTCTGATCTCTCGAGTACTTTCTCTTTCTGTCCAAATATTAGTAAAATTTTCACTTGCTTTTTTGTATGAATTTGCTGCTGCACGTACATCTTCAATCTTTTTCAAATCACCTTCATAATCAGTAATTTTTTTCAAATCATCTAATTTACTATTAACAATCGTAAATTGTTTCAGTGTTTCAGTGATAATCTTTGGATCTCTTTTTGCTTGCGCTCTCCATACACTTGAAACTATATTATTTCCTAAATCTATGACTTCTTTTACATAATTAATTCTTTTTAAACGTTTTTCTAGAGCATCTGACTCCATACCTGCTCTAATTTCTCCCAAAAATCCTTCTTTTTGACTATCATAAAAAGAACTAGCTACTTTCATATATTTAGTTGCCGCTTCTTCAGATACAGTTCTTTGCATATCCAACTGATCTGTCAAATCTACAGTTTTAGAAAGAAGCAATTCATATTCATCTAATTTATTGTCTGCTAATTCCGCACTTTTCTTTAACTCAGCTAATCTTACTGAAGATTCTCCATGTTTTTTTGCGTCTTCAATACTTTTACGAACTAATTTTAACTGTGCTCGACCTTTTTCCAAATAGGATGATTCTTCTGCAAAAGTATATCCGCGAATCTCATAAGCTGCTGACAACATATATCTTTCAACATTAGTAGCAATAAAAACTTCAGGAACATCTTCTTTAGCCAAAATATCGCTTGTACCTTTTACACTATTCATACTAAAAAAAGCCAAAAGACCAACCCCAACAGCAATTAAAGCAATAGATAAAAACCCAATTGTTAATTTTGCCGCTAACCCTAAATTTTTGAACATACGTTCCCCCTTTTAACCATTATTAGTAATTTTTATACAAACTTCAATTGCAAATTTACCTTCATCTATTTCAAAAGGCACCACAATACAAGGCATATCAGAACTTTTTTGACTCAACATATGCCTTTCGCCTATAATAACCGTAGGAATAGCTAATTTAAAAGAATATCCTTTTGTTGCTAGTTCTCCCTTTGCTCCACCAGCAATCATATTTACAATCTCACCCACAGCATCACGCACATCCGCATCAATAAAAGCTTTTTCTGTCATAAGCATGTTAGAAACTATTTTCAAAACTGCCTTTTTTTCAAAACTTACCGCAACCCAACCGCTTGCTTCTCCTGCAATACCAATAACTGCTGAAATATCACCACTAGCTTCATCCTGATTCTTCAAATATGGATTACCTCTTTTAGGAGAAGTAGATGCCATGGTGCCAAGAGCATTTATTGTTGCATTAATAAAAGGATTAATCATTTCTACATTCATTTTTATCTCCTATTTAGTCATAACGCGTTCAACCTTTTCCTTTAAAGCATCAGGAGTAAAAGGTTTCACTATATAATCATTAACACCTTGCTTTAAAGCTTCAACAACTTCCGTTTTTGCAGCTTCAGTCGTAATCATAATAATCGGAATTCCTTTAAACGTATCACTGCCTCTAACTGTTTTTACAAACGTAAGTCCATCCATCTCAGGCATATTCCAATCAGTTAAAATTAATCCAAAACCGCCTTCTTTTAATTTTGTCAAACCATCGATACCATGCTCTGCTTCCACCGTCGTAGGATATCCTATCTTAGATAAAGTATTAATAATAATCCTGCGCATTGTAGAAGAGTCATCTACAACTAAAATTTTTACATCACTCATCTTTTTACCTCCGTAATTTTTACACCAAATTTTTCTTTCACTGTAACAACTTCTGCTAAAGCCATAATTTTATTACCAAATAAAACTTCAACAGGCTCATCAACCCTTTTTTTAAAATTAATTATCGATCCAGTACTCTGAAACCATAAATCTCCAAAACACATTTTCCGAGAAGAAATTTTAACTGTAATCGGAACATTCAAATCTTCAATAATGCTAAAATCTCCTATTTGCTTGCAATAATCTAGCACATCACTCATTCTCTCTGTTTCTCTCACTTCTCGAGCAGAAACAGCAGGTTTTGATGCATCTAGCGTTTCAGTCTGTATTGTCGTTACCTGCATAAAAGAATCGGCAGCTTCTTTTGCAAAAGGCAAACCGATTAATAAAAACAATTTACTTTCAAAAACATCCTGAACTTTAAAAAGAAATTGAATTTTAACTGCTTGACTAGGATATTCTTTAGCATAATCAAATACTTTATCTTCAATTGCTCCATAACTAATCTGACTAGGATTAAACACCACATTTATTCCCAAAGTAGAATTACAAGTCGGCATAGCTACTTCCATCAACTGCTGCATTAAGTTATTAATCGAATCTAAAACTTCTTTTTGAACAGAAGAATCTTTAACATCTACGGTTTTGCTTAAAAGTTTCGAAGACAACTTAGAAGCACTATCAGAATCCATAAAAAATATCCAACTTAATCCTGCATTACTCGAACTTGAATATTTAATAATTACTGTTTTTTCGGTAAAAACTTCCGACGACGGATCTTGACTACACTGCACCATTTGAGGCTTAGCAATTTTAGCAGAAGATCCAACAATACCGCTTAATTTATTAGCAGCAGCTCCAAAAGTAATATTAAATACTTCCGACAATGAATCCAACTGCTCTTTATTTAATACAATATCAGGCATCTATGCACCTCATAATATCAGCGCTACCTCGAATCCATTGCCGTAACTGCTCTCTTTCAAAACGCCATTTATGCATAACTTTAGCTGCTGGAATTTTACCTTCTTTCAAAAGCCGATAAACTGATCTTTTACTTAAACGTAAAAAATCAGCAGCTTCTTCAATAGTTAAAATTTCAACATTATTGTTTACCACATAAGCTCCTTGCTATTTCTAATCTTAAACTACTTAATTAGACACAGCAATAGTCATATTTTTGCCAGTAATATCCTTATCTTAAATATTTTATCGGCTTTGGAAATTAAAACTTAAGGGAATAACTTCTTTTATTTTGAAGGGGAAAACATCATTTTATCGAGTAAAAAAATTCTGGGTTAACACAACAGCTTTCTTTTTATTTTTAAAACAGGGTTTTGCATTAAAAAAATGCCATTTATCTATCATTACTTTAACATCTGAATCTATTTTCTTATTTAATTTAATAATATCGCCGTTTTGAAGATTCAATACTTCGTTTGACTTTAAAGATACTTTATCAATAACCATATTTAAAGATAAAGGCAACTGCACCAATACTTCTCGCATTTCATTGGCTTTCTTTAAAACTTGAACTTCCTGTGTCTTAAAAGATGTTTTTAATTTAGAAATTATTAATTCAAAAACTAATGACGGCATACAAAGGTTCACTAAACCAGCAGTTTTTCCATATTTAATTTCAAAACAAAACAATACTACAGATTCATTCGGCCGGGCGACCTGCACAACTCTCGAATCTGCCTGCATATTTTCAATTTGCAGTGAAAAATCAATAACTTGCTTCCAGGAAGACTTAAAATCTTCTAAAAATTTTTTTAATATTTTCGCTAAAATAACTTCTTCCAAATCTGTCAGTGTCCTAACTTTTTTCGCTGGTTTTCCTTCGCCACCCATTAATCTATCAATAAAAGCTAAAATAATATTTATATTGAACTCCAGCATTAATCTTCCTTTAAGCGGTTCCAACCCAATAATATTAAGGCATTGGACATCTGGAAGAGACATTAAAAATTCACCATAAGTTAACTGATCAATAGAAACTAATGCCATTTGAATAGGATAACGCAACATACCAGATAACGATTGACTAAAACTACGTGCAAAATTCTCCTGTATAGCTTTTAAGATACGTAAACTGTCTTTAGGAATAAGATTCGGGCATTTAAAATCATATTTCGTGCAGTTTTTCTTTGGCCCAGCCTTGGCTTTTTTAACACCAAGCTCGCCAGTATCCATAGCTTTTAATAACGCATCTACTTCCGCTTGCGATAAAACATTTTCTGCCATAAATTAGTCTTCTCTTTTTGTACGAGTATAAACTTCATCCATAATCGCTTGCTTAACTATCTCTTTTTTTAACTCTTGGTTATTGAATTGCCCCTGTTTTGTAGCTAACCACCTGGCTTTATCCATTAAACTGGTATATAATTTTGGGCATTGCCAAACACCTGATTGCTTATTCCACGGCCAAATTTCTACTTGATCTTTCACTCCAGAAAACATATCTTTATAAGAAACTGACATTTTTACATCAGCATTTTTATCGTCAATATACTCTATCTTCTGAATATAAAAATCTGAAACCTCTATCCAAGGAGTAGACAGTAAATTATCAACAGTACTGGAATCAAAAGCTTTAATAAAAACTTCTTTACTCACTCCCTCTTTAAACTCAAACGGGATTAAATCGTAAAGTTTGCTGAAATTTTTATTTTTTAACGTTGAGAATATATTTTCGGTAATATTATTAAGATCATTAACAGCGTTTTTCTGTTTAATCAATGTTAATTTATCAACTTTTATATATCCAGAAATTTGGCAAAAAACTATGGAAGTAAAAACAAATAAATTAAAAAAAATAATTAACCAAATTTTTTTACTTAAAATCTTCATTAGCTTTATTTTCTCCAGATAATTTACTCACCAGCATCCTTAATATTTCTCTAGTCCTACGCGCTTTTTCTAATGTTTCTTTAAGCATCTCTTTTTGCAATTCTTCATCAGCCAATTTTTCATTATATTTTTTAACTAAAATATAATATTTCATTCCTCTTTCTACTACATTTTTAATATCCAATATACTTTTAAATGGCTTAGTTAAATAATCATAAACTCCCTCGGCAACAGCGCGAATAGCCAACTGGTCTGTTCCAAAACCCGTCATAAGAATAGTAATAACATTAGG
>CAYQXW010000018.1:0-15515 GCA_964421615.1 uncultured Planctomycetales bacterium | reverse complement strand
ATCCAGAAGATGATTTTAAAAAAGGGCAAACACATGATTATGTTAGTGACGATTGGGCATCGAGTGCTTATGATTTTACATCATCTTATAAACAAGGAATTGATATAAGTAACAACGATTATGTTTCTGTAACGTTGTATTCAGAACTTGATAATTATAATGCACGTGTTGAATTAGTTGATACTGGGTCGGGTGGCTATTGGGAGTTTGGGCCACAGTATGTGTTGAAAAAAGGATACCAGACAATTAATGTTCCGTTGAGTGCTTATCAAAATGTTGATTTGAAGCACGTAAGCAGATTAGTAGTCCATTGGGGTAAAGAAATTGCTGGTGATCCTCTGAATTCAGTGCAAGGTACTGTTAAAATTCAAAGAGTCAGTTTACCACAAGGGGCGCAAAATAAGTTCTTAAATAAATTAATGTTTAAACCTGTTTCTGGAGTAGCTAGTCAGTCTAAATATGATAAGCCGCTTGATTATAAAGGAGTTGGTTGGGCATCTTCAGCTGTAGATTTTTCAAAACCAAAAGACGTAAGTAGTAAAGCTGCTTTAACAGTAAGATTAAGCTCAACGGTGGCAGGACAAAATGTAAGGTTTCAAATTGTTGATTCTAATACAAATGAGAATAAAAATGTTGGAGTTAGTGGTGTTTATACTTTAGAAAAAGGAGAGCAAACAGTTAATATTCCGCTGAGTGAATTTTATGGAGCAGATTTAAATAATGTTAGACGAGTAGTTGTTCATTGGGGGAATACTGCTTTTGGACAAAGTTTAAATTCTGGTTCGGGCCAAGTAACTTTAAAGAGTGTTGGGTTTATGGACTCAGTTCTTAATAATAATTTCCTGAATAGTGTTTTAAATGGAGTTAATAAATATAATCCTTTTGTAGCTAGTGCTGCTACAACTGATAAAGTACAGACATATACAGGTACTGGCTGGGCAGCAAGCGTTATTGAATTTGGTGGTAAAGATGTTTCAGGTAGTGATTCATTAAAGGTTAGTGTTTATTCTGCAAGTAATGGTGCTCAAGTTAGGTTTCAGTTAGTTGATTCTCAAACTGATGAAAATAAAGAAGTAGGCGTGAGCAGTGTTTATACATTAAAGCAGGGGCTGCAGACATTAGAAATTCCGTTGAGTTCGTTTTCTGGTACGGATTTATCTAGTATTGAAAGAGCAGTGTTGCATTGGGGGGCAAGTGCATTTAGTAAACCTTTGAATACTCAAAATACAAAGGTCGAATTAAAAAGTGCGCAATTTTCAACTTCATTAAAACCTAAGGCAAGTGCTGATTCTTTTGCGCAATCTGGAAAAAGTACTACTCCTGATGTTAGTGTTCCATTGGGAGATGGAGCAGGTAAAACTGATTTTAAACCAGGTGCAACTCATGATTATATTGGTTCGAACTGGGCATCGAGTGCGTATGATTTTTCTATGCCGGATCAGGGAGTTGATGCAAGCAATAAAGAATATTTAACGGTTACTTTATATTCTCAGAATCCTGGGCAGAATGTTATTTTTCAATTATCAAGTGCTTCCTCGACGGGTTTTGGGACGGGAGCGATGGCAGAGCAGACTTATACTCTTAAACAAGGGACGCAAACTCTTAATATTCCATTAAGTGAATTTAATAATGGATTGTTAGATTCTAGTAGAATTGTGAGACTTGTTGTACATTGGGGGAAAGAAGCATTTTTAGTTCCTTTAAATGCAGAGCAAGGAAAAGTTCAAATAAAGAGTGTTAAGTTTAGCGACGGTGGGAGTGATAAAGCTACGCCCAAAGATGGATTCGGAGGTATTAATTTTGCATCTATGCCGATTGTTACTCAAGCAATAAGCAATTTAAGTATGCAGATGCCGAGAGCGCAGTTGGATAGATTATCGGCTATTGATTTAGATAAGAAAATATCTGATTTGCAGAATATGGTTAGCGCAGGCATGGTTCCTTCTGCAGAAAGAATAAAAGAATATGTTCAGGCATCTTGTTTGAAAAATGACAGAACAAGTTTGGATAAAGCTGTTCTTTGTATTGCAGATGTAATGCGTATAGATGAAGAAAAAGGTTTAAAGACAAATCATATGTTGAAAGATATGGTGTTGTTGCTAGAGTCAGGAATGGAAACTAAAGAATTAAAGAGGGTATTAGTGAAAACAGCATCATAATAATATAAAGACAATAAAAAACCCGTTAGTGTTAAAGCGCTAACGGGTTTTTTATTAATGCTGAAACTTTATTTTGCTTGAGATTTTTGAAATAATTCTTCTTGGATTTTACCAAAATAATCCATTTTTCTGGAATCTAAAAGTTTTTCTTTGAATTTATCTTTTTCTTCAGTAAACTTTTTTTCATCAATTGGTTTTATAGATTTTTTAGTTATTAAAAAAGAACCTTTAGTGTTATCAATTGGAATGCTTACTTGATTATCGGTTAATTTTTTTACTGTGTCGCAAAAAATATCAGAGCCACCAAGTTCTTTGATGTAAGACCCATATTTAAAATTATCAGCCGATGCGTAGATTAAGTTATTATCTTTGGCTAATTGTTCTAAATTCGCAGCAGTAGGGGATGTTTTTTGAATTTCTCTGATTTTATTCTTTGCTAATTCAATAGCTTCTTTTTTTGTGTATACTTCTTTAATTTCTGGTTGGATTTCTGAAAAATCTGGAATGTGTGGTTCTTTGGTGCCTTTTAATTTTAACACGTAAAATTCTTCTTTAATTTTTATTATTGGTAAACTTTCGTTATTTTTAAAACTATTTAAAATTTCCGGAATTTGTTTTACCCAACCTAATCCAGGAATAGGATCGTACATGGAAAACCAACCGGTGTCTTTGATTGTAAGCTTGAGTTTTTCTGCAATTTTTTCAAAACCTTCTTTATCTTTCAATAAAGGTTTGATTGTTTCAACTTTGTCTTGAGTATCAATAACTACATAGCTTAAATTATAAGTTAATGGTTTTTTAAAATCTAACTCATTCTTCTTGAAATATTCTTTTAATTGTTCTTCAGTCGGATTAATAGTTTTTGCTATTTCTTCATTGAAAGCGCCGATATAGTTAATGCTGATTTCTTCGTTTTGTCTTTTGTATTCTTCTAAAACTTCTTCATCAGTAACTTTTACGTTTTGAGTTATTTTTTCATAAAGCTTAGATATTAATAAATTTTGTCTTATTTGTTCTTCAAAAACTCTAGTGTGTGTGCGAAAGTTATAACGGATAATTTCTTCATAGATATCTTTATCGAAACTTCCTTTTTTCCAGAAAATAGGCATTTTTTGGATAAAACTAATTACGTCGCTATCGTTTACTTTTATTTTTTTTGTTTTTGCATCAGAAAGCAGAACTAATCTTTCGAGCGCCATTTGTTTGACAAAATCATCGGTAATATTGAACTCTTTTCCAGTTTGTAATAAAATCTGGTTTTTCGATGCTCTTAATGCGTCTTGATAATCATTAGCCGAAACTGCTTTGCCAAAGATTGTAATTCCAGTTGCAGAATCTTTGTTACTATTAAAACTACTTGCTGCTCCCCAGATGACAAAGCTGGGTATAATGACAAAAGCTAAAAACAGATAAACTTTTTTTTGAAATTTTTTGTTATGTAATTTTCTTAACATTAAATCCTCCTGTAGGTTTGTATAGGCACCTATTATAACTAAAAAAACGGCGAAACACAATTTTTTCTTTACAAAATATTCTCATAACTGTATAATAAAGCCCTGTGTGAAATTTTAACAGTAATCTGTTGTGTAAGGATAATTAAATGGAAAAAAGAAAATTGAAGTTAGGTTTACCAAAAGGTAGTTTGCAAGAATCGACAGTTAAGATGTTTAAAAAAGCTGGATTCAATGTGTCTATTTCGGAAAGATCTTATTTTCCGTCGATTAATGATGCTGAGATCGAATGTATTTTGTTGCGTGCTCAGGAGATGTCTCGTTATGTACAGGATGGCGCTCTTGATTGCGGGATTACTGGAAATGATTGGGTTTTAGAAAATAAATCAGATGTTGCTAGAATTACAGATTTAATTTATGCAAAACAAAGTTTGAATAAAATTCGTTGGGTTTTAGCTGTGCCTCAGGCTTCTGGGTTTAAAACTGCTAAAGATTTAAATAATAAAAGAATAGCAACCGAATTAGTTGGTGTAACTAAAGATTATTTTAAAAAGAAAAATGTTAATGTTGATGTCGAATTTAGTTGGGGAGCGACTGAAGTTAAAGTTAATTCTGGATTAGTAGATGCTATCGTTGAATTGACTGAAACAGGCAGCAGCTTAAGAGCGAATAAACTCGTCGAGATTGAGACGATTTGCGAATCAACAACACAATTTATTGCCAATAAAAAAAGTTGTAAAGATTCTTGGAAAAAAGCAAAAATGGATCAAATTGCATTATTGTTGAACGGAGCAATTTCTGCTGAAGCCAAGGTTGGTCTTAAAATGAATGTAAAAAAACAAGATTTGGAAAAGGTCATTTCATTATTACCGGCTTTAAAGCAGCCAACAGTATCTACACTTTTTGGTGCAGGTAGTTGGTTAGCGATTGAAACCATAATAGATGAAAATATTGTTAGAACATTAATTCCTGCGTTAAAAAAAGCAGGTGCAGAGGGTATCATTGAATATCCTTTGAACAAAGTTATTTATTAAAAAAGGAGTCTAATAACATGCCGTGCGGAAGAAAACGTAAGAAAAAGAAGATTCGCACTCATAAGAGAAAAAAGTTACGACGTCTACGTCGCCATCTCAAGAAAAGAGATTGGGGATGATGAGTTGATAAATCCATATGGTTAATAAGATTAATTTGTTAACAAAATTAATACTTGTAGTAACATTAACCATAGGTTTTTGGAAAGTTGATTCTTTTGCTCTAGATAAAAAAGCTTCTTCTACTCTGAGTCATTATATTTTAGCGCTTATGTATGATCGCATGGGCAACCTAGATATAGCGATTTCAGAGTACAAGAAGGCTTTAATTTTAGATTATAATAATCCCGATATTCATTCGAATTTGGGAGTTACTTATTTAAAGCAGAATGCTATCCAAAAGGCTATTAAAGAATTTATTCTTGCTTCTAATTTTGATACAGAAGCTGTAGAGCCACATGCAATTTTGGCTTTGTTGTATTTTGCTGATAATAAAATTGAAGAAGCAAGCGGTGAATATGAGATAGCTCTTAAAAATGCGATTAAACGAGATCCTCAAAATACCAGTATTTACAGAAGTCTGGGTGCTCTTTATTTAAAGCAAAAAAAGTATGCTGCTGCAGAAAAATCATTTAAATCTATTTTAGAAGTAGCGCCTAAAGATTATGAAGCGCATTTTTTTCTTGCTAACGTTTACGACGAAACAGATAAAGATCAATTAGCAGAAGAAGAACTGAAAAAAAGTCTTAATATTAATAATAATTACGCTGAAGCTCTGAATTATTTGGGCTATCTTTATGTTGAGCAGAATAAAAATTTAAAAGAGGCAGAAGGTTTAATTGAAAAAGCTTTAAAATCTGAACCTGAAAACGGTGCATTTATTGATAGTTTGGGTTGGTTATATTTTAAGCAAGGTAATTTTGAGCAAGCAATAAAAATGCTTGAAAAAGCATCAAAGTTAGTCGAAGACCCAATAATTCTAGACCATTTAGGTGAGGCATATTTTAAAATTAATAATTTTGAAAAAGCAAAAGTTAGTTGGAAGAAATCATTGGAATTAGATAAGACTCAAACTAATGTAAAAAATAAATTAGAAAAAATTGAAAGTAAAAGATAATATGGGATATACACAGCAACAAATTACAGCAATAGAGGAAAAAGCTAAAGAGATTAGAAAATTAATAATTCAAATGTTATCTCTAGCTTGTTCTGGGCATCCGGGCGGTAGTTTATCTTCGACTGATATTGTAACAACTTTATTTTCTGCAGTGTTAAAGCATAATCCAAAAGATCCAAAGTGGGTGGATCGCGATAGATTTCATATGTCTAAAGGGCATTGCTGTCCTTTATGGTATGCAGTTTTAGCTGATTGTGGTTATTTCCCAAAAGAACAACTTTTGTCGTTAAGAAAATTAGGGGCAATGTTGCAGGGACATCCTGATCCAAAAACTCCAGGAGTTGATGTTGCATCTGGTTCTTTAGGTCAAGGGTTATCAGTATCTTTGGGTATGAGTCTTGCAGCAAGACTAGATAAAAAAGATTATCGAGTTTATTGTTTGATGGGTGATGGAGAAATTCAAGAGGGGAATATTTGGGAAGCAGCGATGGCAGCAAGTCATTATAAATGTGATAATTTATGCGGTATTATTGATTATAATGGTTTTCAAATTGATGGGAAAACTTGTGATGTTATGAATTTAGAGCCGTTAGCTGATAAATGGAGAGCTTTTGGCTGGCATGTAATTACTATTAATGGACATAATATAAAAGAAATATTAGAAGCTTTTGATGAGGCAAAAACTATTAAATTAAAACCTACGGTTATTATTGCTAAGACGGTGAAAGGTAAAGGTGTGTCTTTCATGGAAAATGTTTGCAGTTTTCATGGATGTGCTCCGAATAAAGAAGAAACCGTTAAGGCTTTAAAGGAATTGGAATAGAATATGGCTGAACAGCTTATGCAAAGAGATGTTTACGGGAAAACTTTAGTTGAATTAGGTAAACAAAATAAAGATATTGTAGTTTTGGATGCAGATTTATCTGGATCGACTAAAACTTCTTTATTTGCTAAAGAATTTCCTGATAGATTTTTTAATTTTGGGGTAGCAGAGCAAAATATGATTGCTACAGCTGCTGGACTTGCAAGTTGTGGAAAAAAAGTTTTTGCTTCTACGTTTGCAATGTTTGCGACTGGCCGTGCTTGGGATCAGGTGCGTAATAGCGTGTCTTATAGCAATATGGATGTTAAGATTGTGGCGACGCATGCCGGAATTACTGTTGGCCCAGATGGTGCTAGTCATCAAGCTTTAGAAGATATTGCTTTAATGCGGGCTATTCCGAATATGAATATTATTGTTCCTTGTGATGGTCCACAAACTAGAGATGCGATTATTGCTGCATTGAATACTAAAGGCCCTTTTTATGTAAGATTAGGCCGGTCAAAAGTAAATACGATTGAAAATAAATCTGAATTTAAATTTGGGAAAGCGCAGGTTTTAATTCCAGGTAGTGATGTTACAGTTATTGCTTGTGGAATTATGGTAGGAGCTGCTTTGGTAGCTTGTGAAAATTTAGTTAAAAAAGGTATTAAGCCAAATCTTATAAATATACATACTATTCGACCGTTGGATTCGGATGCAATTTTAGAAGCAGCAAAAAATACTAAAGGTATTGTTGTTTGCGAAGAGCATTCAAGTTTTGGTGGATTAGCTTCTTGTGTTGATGAAGTTGTGTCAGAAAATTATCCTACTAAAGTTTTAAGGGTAGGGGTAAGAAATAAATTTGGACAGTCTGGTGAACCAGATGAACTTTTAAAAGAGTATAATATTACTTCGGCTGATATTGAAAAAGCGTGCCTTCGTATTGTTGGTTAAGGAATGAAAATTGGGTAAAACGTTGCAAAGTCTAACTCTTAATTCTTATGCTAAATTAAATTTGTATCTTGCTGTTTTAAGCAAGCGTCGAGATAATTTTCATGAATTAGAGACAGTTTTTGAGAGAATCAGTCTTTGTGATAAAATTACTCTTACTTCTAGAAAAGATAGTCGGATTACTTTAAACTGTTCTGAAAAAAAATTATGTTCTGTAACTTCAAATCTCGCCTATAAAAGTGCAAAAATTCTTAAAGAAAAATTTAAAATAAAAACTGGTGTAAATATCGAGCTTGAAAAACGTATTCCCGTAGGCAGTGGTATGGGGGGTGGTTCGAGTAATGCAGCTACAGTTTTATTGGGATTAAACCGATTGTGGGGATTAGGTTTATCTAAGGATGAACTTGCAAGAATTGCTCAAGAATTAGGTTCTGATGTTGCTTTTTTTGTTTATGAATGTTCTTTTGCATTGGCGCAGGGGCGTGGCGAAATCATTAAGCCGATGGAGGAATTTAAAAAAGCTTCTTTCTGGCATGTTTTAGTTGTTCCTAAAATTCATGTATCTACTCCTTTAATATATAAAGAGTGGGATAAATTAAAATCTCGTGATAATGCATTGACAATTCAAAAAAAGAATGTTAAAATTCTATGTTTAGGTCTTAAAAAGAAAGATATAAATCTGCTCAGGAAAGGTATTTACAATAATCTTGAGCCTGTTACTACTAAATTGTATCCTCAAGTTAACCGAGTTAAGAAGCGTTTAGATTTGTTAGGAATACCCGCAAATTTAATGTCTGGAAGTGGTTCATCGGTTTTTGGTTTGGTTTCGAATAGAAAGGAGGCAGTAAAGTTAAGTAAACAGCTGTGTCAGGAAAATGAGTTTTGGCAAGTTTTTGTTGTTAAGACTGTTTAGTAGTTCAACAAGTAGGGAGGTACCAAATGGAAATTACAGAAGTAAGAGTTTTTTTGAAAGATTCGCCGGATAAAAAATTAAAGGCTTATGCAACAGTTACTTTTGATAATGCCTTTGTAGTCAGAAACATTAAGGTAATTCAAGGATCGAATGGTGTTTTTATTGCCATGCCGTCTAGGAAAGTTAAGCATCCTTGTACAAAATGTAATTTTAAAAATGAACTTCGTGCTAAGTTTTGCAATCAGTGTGGAGCTGCGCTTCCTCCAGCACCTACTAATGCAGAAAGTAATGCACAAGCGGAACATAAAGACATAGCGCATCCGATTACTCAGTCTTTTAGAGAGCAGTTACAGAAAAAAGTTTTGGATGCATATGAACAGGAAGTAAAAAATCCAACTAATCCTGCAGGTGGACACGAGGATTAATTAAATTGAAAATAGGTTTTACTGGCCCGTAGTGTAACGGTAGCACATCAGAATTTGGGTCTGACTGTTAAGGTTCGAATCCTTACGGGCCAAGTAATTTTATATATAGAATATGAAAGAAAAAATAGCAGCAATAATTTTGGCAGCAGGTAAGGGAGTAAGAATGAAATCTGAACTTCCTAAAGTTTTACATCTTGTTTGCGCTCGTCCTATGCTTGGGTTTGTTGTTGATGTTGTTAAGGCATTAAGAGTTGAAATTTTTACTGTTGTTTTGGGGCACAAAGCTGAACAAGTAAAAGAATTTTTAGGTAAAGAAGTTAGTACTGTAATTCAAGAAAATCAGTTAGGAACTGCAGATGCAGTAAAGCAGGGGTTAACTGCATTAAAAGGTTTTAAAGGCACAGTGGTTGTTTTAACAGGTGATACTCCGTTATTAACTAAAGAAACTTTAAATAAATTAGTCAAGCAACATATTAAATCTAATGCTAGTGCAACAATGTTAACGGCTAAATTAGATAAACCTACTGGGTATGGTAGAATTCTGCGAGATGATGCTGAAAATATCTGCGGAAATGTTGAAGAAAAAGATGCAACAGATTTTCAAAAAGAAATTAAAGAAATTAATACCGGCATTATATGTTTTAATAAAGAAAAATTAGAAAAAGCTATTTTAGAAGTAAAACCAAATAATAAGAAAAAAGAGTATTATCTTACTGATGTAATTGGAATATTGTATAATAAAGGTGAATTAGTAGAGGGTGTAGATATAGAGGATATAAATGAAGCTTTAGGTGTAAATTCTAGAGTTGAACTTGCGCAAGCAAATAAGATAATGCAGAAACGTATAAATATTTCACATATGAAAAATGGAGTAGGCATTATTGATCCAGATTTAACGTTTATTGCTTATGGGGCGAAAGTTGGAGTGGATTCAACAATATATCCCTTTACAGTAATTGAAAAAGATGTTAAGATTGGTAAGCAGTGTTCAATTGGTCCTTTTGCTCGTATAAGAAAGGGATCTACTCTTGCCGATAATGTTACTATTGGTAATTTTATTGAAGTTTCCCGTTCACAAGTAGGTTTTAAATCTGTTGCCAAGCATTTCGGTTTTTTAGGTGATGCGCGGATAGGTTCTTATGTTAATATAGGAGCTGGGACAGTTACAGCCAATTACGACGGAAAAAATAAGAATATTACACAAATTAAAGATAGGGCCTTTATTGGCTCTGATACTGTTTTAGTAGCACCTATTAAAATAGGAAAATCTGCTAGAACTGGGGCAGGTAGTATTGTATTAAAGAATAGAAATGTTGCGGATAATATGGTAGTTGCTGGTTTACCGGCAAAACCTTTAAATTCTGATAAGGGGAATAATAATGGATAGTATGAAGATTTTTACTGGGAATGCTCATCCTGAATTAGCTTTTGATATTTGTAAATCTTTAGGAATCAAATTAGCTGATGCATTAGTTTCTAAATTTAGCGAAGGTGAAGTAAGAGTTAAGATTAATGAGAATGTTCGCGGTAAGGATGTTTTTATTATTCAGCCAACTTGTCCTCCTGCAAATGATAATTTGATGGAACTGTTAATTATGATTGATGCTATGAAACGAGCATCGTCTGCTAGGATTACTGCAGTTGTTCCTTATTTTGGGTATGCAAGACAGGATAGAAAAGATCAGCCAAGAGTTCCAATTACTGCAAAATTAGTAGCAAATTTATTAACAGTAGCAGGAGCTAATCGCGTTTTAACTATGGATTTGCATGCAGGACAGATTCAAGGTTTTTTTGATATCCCTGTAGATAATTTATTTGCGATTAATGTTTTTATTGAATATTTTAAGAATCAAAATAATAAAGATTTAGTAATTGTTTCTCCTGATGTCGGCAGCATTAAAATGGCAAGATCTTTTGCGAAAAGACTTTCTGCTGGGCTTGCAATTATTGATAAAAGGCGTGATTCTCCGGAGAAAACAGAAGTAATGCATATTATGGGTGAAGTTTCAGGTAAACATGCAATTATAGTTGATGATTTAGTTGCAACGGGAAGTTCATTGATTGAAGCAGTAGAAGCTTTGAAAAAAGCAAAATGTAAATCAGTGCGAGCGGCAATTTCTCATGGAGTTTTATCTGGACCAGCTATTGAACGTATAGAAAAATGTAAAGATTTGGAAGAATTGGTGATTACAAACACTATTCCTTTAACGGATAATAAAAAACATCCTAGAGTTAGAGCTCTTTCTGTAGCCGAACTTTTGGGTGATGCTATTAAGAGGATTCATAAAGAAGAATCTGTAAGTTGTTTGTTTGATTAAAAAAAATAATTTAAGAATGGAGTGAGTTTAAATGGAAGAGCTATTATTACAAGCAGAATTAAGACAAGAAGTTGGTAAAGTTAAAGTAAAAAAAATTAAAACCGCAGGATATTTGCCTGCAGTTATTTATGCAGCTGGAAAACAATCAGTGAATATTAAAGTTTCCAGAAGCGAATTGATTAAATTTATTCATCAGCATAAAGGTGTTGAAAATGCACTTATTACTTTAGCTATTAAAGATGAGAAAAGCAAAGCTAATCATCCATGCATGATCAGAGAAATTCAGCATGATCCAGTAAAAGGTGAAATATTGCATGTTGATTTTAATGAAATTTCTTTAACTAAAACAATTAAAGTTAAGATTCCTTTTGCAGTTAAAGGTGAATCTATTGGTGTTAAGAATGACGGTGGTTCTCTTGAACATATTATGTGGGATGTTGAAATTGAATGTTTACCTATGGATATTCCAAAACATATTGAAGTAGATGTTTCTCATTTGAAAATAGGTGATACAATTCATATTAAAGATATTAGTTTCCCTGCTAAAGTTAAAGTTTTGGCAGATAAAGATGCTATTGTTTTTACAGTTGCTAGCCCGATGAAAGAAGAAGTTGCTGTAGAAGGTGAAGAAACTGATACAAAGAAAGAACCTGAAGCAATAAAGGAAAAGAAAGAAACTGCTGAAGAAAAAGCTGCAGCGGATAAGGGAAAAGACAAGAAGTAAATAAATGAAGTTAATTATAGGACTAGGCAATCCTGGTAAAAATTATAAAGATACCAGGCATAATGTCGGCAGTAATGTAATTTTTGCTCTTTGTGAAAAGTTTGAAGTAGCTTTAAAAAAAGATTGGTTTATTTCAGCTCAATCTGCAAAAATAGTTTTGGGAAAAGAACATGTTGTTTTAGCTGTGCCGCAAACATATATGAATCTTTCCGGAATTGCAGTGAAAGCTTTGGTAAAAAAACATAAAATCGACTTATCGGATATACTCATTGTTTGCGATGATTTAGATTTAGATACGGGTCTAATCAAAATCAAAACTACAGGATCTGCTAGTGGACATAATGGAGTTAAATCTATTATTGAACATTTAAAGTCCCAGGAATTTTCTCGATTGAGAATTGGGATCGGTAGGCCTAAGCATGTCAATGCGGATATATCTGATTATGTTCTTTCGAAGTTCGAAAAAAAAGAAAAACAGCTTATTGATGAAACAATCAAACGTGCCGGTGAATGTGTGGAAAGTTGGATTGTTGATGGACAAGCTAAATGTATGAATGTATTTAACAGGTGAGGAAAAGTATGAATAAGTATGAAGCAATGTTTATTGTTAAACCAGAATTATCAGAAGAGGAAAGAAACACTCTTTTGGGACAGATTAAAGATGTCATTACCAAAAATGGTGGAAAAATTTCTTCTGCAGATTTATGGTCTGATAAAAGAAAGTTGACATTTAGAATTAAAAAGCATGATGAAGGATTTTATTATTTGGTTCTTTTTACTATTGCAGCAGATGCTGTGTTAAAAATCAAATATGCTTTTAATTTAAATGAAAATATTTTGAGAGTAATGATTCTTAATGCGCAAGAAAAATAACTTTAGAGGGCAATAGTTATGGCAAGTTATAATAAAGTTTTATTGATGGGAAATTTGACTCGCGATCCAGAATTAAGATATACTCCTTCTGGAACTGCAGTAGCAAATTTAAGAATGGCAGTTAACAGAAGATATAAAGATAAAAATCAAGAATTAAAAGAAGAAACATGTTTTATAACAGCGGTTGTTTGGAATAAACAGGCGGAAACATGTAATCAATATTTACATAAAGGCAGTTCAGTATTTGTTGAAGGAAGATTGCAATCACGTTCGTGGGAAGATGCTGCTACTGGAAAAAATCGTTCAGTTATTGAAGTTAGAGCGGAAAGAGTTCAGTTTATGTCAGCAGCAGGGCAAGCATCAACTGCAAAAGTGAGCAATGATAGTGGCGCAGATGTGTCATTAGAAGATTCGTCTACTGAAACAGCATGGTTAGAAGAAGAAAGTGAGGAGAAGCAATGATTAGAACAGGTGGTAGTAGTAGAACAAAAAAACCTATGAGAAACAAAAAAGCAGGAATGTTTGGTGCATATAAAAAGAAAATGTGTCGTTTTTGTGCTGATAAAGTTGAAGCAATTGACTATAAGGATGTTAAATTGTTGGAATCATTTTTGAAAGAAAGAGGAAGAATTCTTTCTTCTAGAACTTCTGGTAATTGTCCGAAACATCAGAGAATGTTGACAACAGCGATAAAAAGATCCAGACATATAGCTTTAGTTCCATATGTAAAGTTGTAATTTAAAAACTTTATTAGCAATAGGGGGTAACAATATGGAAGTAATTTTGACTAAGGATGTTGAAGGTATTGGAAAAGCAGGGAAAATTGTTAAGCTTGCTGATGGATATGCTAGAAACTTTATTTTAGCCAGAAACTTAGGTTTGTTGGCTACCCCCGATAATATGAAGAAGCTTGAGCAGCAGAATTTAAAAAGAAAACAGGAACAGGATAAATTAAAACAAGAGTTTCTTGATTTAAAAAAGAAAATAGAAAAAGTTTCTATTACGATTGCTGTTCTGGCTCAGGATAATGAAAAAATTTACGGCAGTATAACTGCCCATGAAATAGTTGAAGCACTAAAAGTTGAAGAAATAGAAATTCCTAAAAACAGTATTGTTTTGGAAGAACCTATTAAAACTCTAGGTGTTTTTGAAATTCCAATAAAATTGCATCCGGAAGTTTTAACTAAAGTTAAACTCTGGGTTGTCAAGAAATGACGGAAAACTCCAAAGAATTTATTCCTCCACAGAATTTAGAAGCTGAGATGGCAGTGTTAGGCGCGATGCTTATCGACGAAAATGCCATTGGAGTAGCTGTTGAATCAATTCGCAAAGAATCTTTTTATAAAGATACCCACAAAATAATTTTTGAAGTTATAACTAGTTTGTTTAATGATAGCAAAGCTGTTGATTTAATTACCGTGACCAATGAGTTGAAGAGGTTAGGGAATTTAGATCAAGTAGGCGGGGCTGTTTATTTGACAGAATTATTGAATAGTGTTCCGACAGCAGTTAACATTAGCCAATATGTTAGTATTGTTAAAGAAAATAGTACTCTAAGAAGTTTAATCGTTAGTTGTAATAAAATTATTAGTTTATGCCATAATACCGACGGAAAAATTGATTCTGTTGTTGATGAAGCTGAAAAATTAATTTTTGAAGTTGCAGAAAACAAACAAAGTTCTTCTTATACTCCGATCAAGGAAATTGTCAAAGAGAGTATGGAAAAAATTGATCTGCTTTACCAGAATAAAGCTCATGTTACTGGTGTTGCCACAGGTTATATAGATTTTGATATGAAGACCGCAGGTTTTCAACCTTCTGATTTAATTATAGTTGCTGGTCGACCATCCATGGGAAAAAGTGCTTTGGCTTTGGGGATGGCCGAATATGCTGCAATTGTCAGTAAAGTTCCAACAGCGATATTTAGCTTGGAAATGTCGAAAGAGCAAATGGTGCAAAGGTTACTTTGTTCTCATGCAAAAGTTGATGCAAATAAAGTACGTACGGGATATTTAGCTGCATCTGATTGGCCGCGTTTAACAGCAGCTGCAGGTAAGCTTTCTGAATCACCAATTTATATTGATGATACTCCAGCGATTTCCGTAATGGAATTGCGTGCTAAAGCAAGACGCTTGAAAGCAAGTTTTAATATTCAGATGCTCATCTTAGATTATTTACAGCTTATGCGTGGAGGTTCTGAAGAAAATCGTCAGCAGGAAATTTCTGAAATTTCCCGGTCTTTAAAAGCTTTAGCAAGGGAACTTAAACTTCCGATTATTGCTTTGAGCCAGCTTTCTCGAGCAGTAGAATCAAGAAATGACCATAGACCTATGCTTTCAGATTTACGTGAATCAGGTGCAATTGAACAAGATGCTGATGTTGTTGTTATGCTCTTTCGCGAAGAATATTATAAACCTACTCCAGAAAATCAGGGAATTGCCGAAGTAATAATAGCGAAGCAGCGTAATGGTCCGGTTGGAACAATTAAACTTGCTTTTTTAAATGAATTTACTCGTTTTGAAAATTTAGCGCATGCGGAATAATTTTTATTATTCCAAAATTTTTTAAAAAGGAGTGTTTCGTGAAAACACAAATTATCTTAGGAATAATAAGTTTTATTTTTTTGTTAGGTAGAGTAAGTTTTGCACAGTTATCAAAAACCAGTGATAGTTTTAGCATGCCCAAAAATACATCGCCAAAAATTTTTCAAAAAATGGGTAATGAAGATCTTGAGTTGCCTAGAAGCAAATG
>CAYQXW010000017.1:0-16270 GCA_964421615.1 uncultured Planctomycetales bacterium | reverse complement strand
CCAACCCACTTACATTCACTGCCAAAGGATTAACAAAAGAAAGCGACTCTGTTGCTAAAGCTTCTGGCCAAATTTGCATTGGCTCTGATTCATAATACCCTTCTTTATAATAATCCATATTTGCATTCTGAAATAAAATATATCCCGGAGGCACTCCGTATCTCAAATCTAAATCTGGAGACCATTCTACTCCGGTTACTGATTCTACCCCAGGATAAACCATACCATAAATCCCACCACTCATAAGCGGATCTTTTATTTCTTCTCTACTTGAAACTCCGATTGTCCCAACTGGAGCGGACAAATAACTTTTACCGCCTGCTAAAATATTCGGCCCACGATAAAAAGGCAAATAAATGTCTTCACTATCAACACCAATTACTAAAGGTGAAATAAATGAATAATCATATTCATGGCTACCCTCTGGAGAATCCATCATCGACTCTGCTAAAATATCAGTGATTAAATCCGCATAATATGGGCTTTCAGATTTTAAAAGTTTATTCATTAAATCTCCACCCAAATCACCTAAATAAGAAACTTCTTCTTCAGAAATAAAAGGATTCCAACCTATACCTGCATATATAGAACCTGTTTTACTCTGCAAGAAAACTCCACCACGTGGTGCAATTACAGAATTAACGGTCATATCACCTTCACTAACAACACTAACAATACCATCGTTAGCGGATAAAGAAACTCCAACTACAGCAGAAAAACCATATTCATCATATTCTTCAGGATAATACTCACCTTCATAATATTCACCCTCCCCACCTTCGTATTCTTCGCTAGTATACGAAATCGGTACAAACAAACCTAATTCAATATCATTTGCTTCTTTGATAAAAATATCACCTGTCCCAAAAGAATAACCGCATAAAACATCAACATTAGTATTAACAGGCGACTCTTTCGAACCAATATTGTTACGTGCCATTACGCCTAATAATTTAGCATTAACAGTTCCACCACCAAGGATTGAACCATCTCCTGTAGGCAAAACATCATAAAGATCTAAATAATCAAAATAGAAAAAATCACTTTTTAACCCTTGTTCATATTCAGGAAAAGAATATTCTCCATTATATAAACTATCAAAACCTAAAGCCACCAACCCCACTGCATCAGCATTTAAAGTTCCAAATGAAATATCTCCAGCTAAAGAAGCTAAAAGAATACCACTGGAATAAGTATCTGGTAAATCAATATCTAATCCTTCATCATCAAAATGAAAAAGGAGAGAAGCTAAATCAACCATAACTGAAACAAAATCAATTTTACCTAAAGATGTTATATTATTTGCATAAATATTATTACCTGCTAATAAAGCAACACCGCTTGCACCTAAACCGCCATCAGTATAAATCACACCATTAGATGTAATATTATCCTGTGCTAATCCCACAACTGCCGCTAAACCCATAGGACTTGAAGCTGTAACAATACTAGCAGCTTCAATATTAATATTTTGGGTAAAGTATTTATTATCACTTAAATCTAACGCAGCTAAACCAACAGCAGCAATCCCTTCAGCAGTTGTAACTGCAGCTATCTGGGAATTACCCGTCATATTAATACCATTCATCGCTAAAAGACCAACACCCACAACGCCTTTATTTTCTATAGCACGCACTGTAGAATTCTGAGCAATATTAATTGCACCACCGGCATTCATATAAACACCAGCTAATGCATTCATATCTTCTAAATTATCCAAATCAATCTTAAAATTAGTATTATTAGACTTTGCTAAAATATTACTATGATTAAGAATATTTATATCACCACCTGTTGGATTACCTATGGTTTTAAAAATATTAAATTCCCATCCAAAAAGATCAATCTCACCAAAAGAACTAGGATCTGACCAATCATCATATATTGTAATACCTGCTCTTCCATTACCGTTTACAATAGCATTAATATTAGTATTGTCTGCAATAAAAGACCCCATCATTGGATTAATGTATATTTCTGTATCAGCATCTCCTTTTACAAGAGAATTAACAGAAGAACCATTCATTCGAATAAAACCTTTAGATGTAATATCAATATCGGCATCAAAATCACCAGCAACTCCTGTACTTTCCGCATTAATAGTGGTGCTATAAATATCAATATTATCTGCTAAAGCACCGCTACTCATATTATTAACAATAGTTACTTCGCCATCACCATTAGTCAAAGCTTTAGAATCAATAACTGACGCATAAAAAAGCATTCCACCAACGCCACCCTCTTTTATTATTCTAATTTCTGAATCCCCATTTCCAACTAAAGACTTAATTTGCGCTGCTCCACCACTACCACCAACCACACTAATATATCCACTTAAACTATATAATAGGATATTATTTTTATATATATTAATATATGGATCAAGTGAAGAATAATATTGTCTGGTCCCAGTGTTTGATTCAATAATACTATTTCCCATAATATCCATACCAGTACCACTTCTTAAAGCAATATATGCATCTCCAGTAGGAACAACATTATAAATAGCACTATCACTTACCGAAATTTTCTTACTTGCAGTCAAAATAACATCAACCGAACCACTACCGTTTTCTGACTTCACATTTGCGCCGCTCAAATTAACATTTGCACCACTTAAAAGAATATCTCCGCCTTGTGTTGTTAATTTAGCTCCAGTAATATTTAAATCACCATAACCATTAGCATTACTATCTGCCGTTAATATAATATCTCCATCGTCAGTTATTGTAATATTTGCTAAAACATTAATATCACCTTCAGCTACATAACTAGCATTTCCAGTTTGAGTAATATCAGTAATAATATCAATTCCCATCTCTGGATCAAACAGCATTTCTGCTGCTTCATAAATACCGCCTAAAGATAATTTTTCATCTGCACAAATTTTAATATTTCCATCTTTTGCTTTAATCGTTCCAGTTGAAGAAATTGAACCATTGGTAGTCAACTCTACTAAACCGCCTTTAGCATCAATTTTTCCTGCTTCTATAATACCTGTATTATTAATAGCATTCTTAAATACACCGTCTAAAGTTTTCGCGGTTAATAAAACTTTTCCACCATTAGCTTTAATTGTTCCAGAATTCTTTACTGCATCATCTTTCCCATTATTAGAAATTGCCGCTTCATCAACCACAACAGAAATAATTCCCTTAGGATCCATATTCAATGTCGTCTTACTTCCAGAAGCTAAAACTACTGAACCTAAATTGGCTTCGATAATTCCGCTATTTGAAACTGAAGAACCTAACAATGCAACATATCCGCCAGGAGTAGAAATATATCCCTGGTTTACAACTGCACCGCCATTACCTACAAATGTATAACGTCCAGCTAAAAAATCGCTGTCAGAAATATTTAAAGTAGAAGCAACCATGCCTGCGGTATCTAATCTACAACCTTGTCCAAAAACAATTCCATTTGGATTAACTAAAAATATTTTTCCAGTCGCAGTTAATGTACCTAACAATGTAGATGGATCAATTCCAACTACACGGTTTAATGCAATACTTGAACTAGAAGGCTGAAGAAAATGCACAGCTTCATTCCCGCCTATAGAAAAACTATTGTAGTTAGCAATAAGTTGATCGCTAGACTGGTTAACAGTCAAAGTATTTTCTGTATTTCTGTCAAACGTTGCGCTTCCTGAAACAACCTGCTCGCCTGTAGGAAGAGCATAAACCAAATTCCATGGAACAGCTAATCCTAAGATTAGTATCCATACACTCAACTTGTTTAAAATTTTACCCAACATAAACTTCCCCCTTTTAGATATTTTTAAAATTTTGTAATCAACTCAATCCAAGGATGAACATGGTCCCCATCAGAAGGAGTTTTCCCTGCTGGATAACCTAATTCAACTCTCAATGAAACATTATCTTTCAAATTCATTCTAAATCCAAAACCATATCCTCTTAAAATCTGATGCTTTTTATCTCCTGCTGCCGGATGATTAGTATTTGCGCTAGCAATATCATAAAAAGTAACAAATCTTAAAGCATCATAAAATCTAACACCTGTTAATGGACAACTCCAATCTTTAGATAATCCATAAAAAGGCAAAGATAATTCCAACGAAGTATAAAAACCTTTATCTCCTGAATATTCAGCAACTGGATAACCTCTTACGCTAGATGGACCACCAATTTGGAATTGTTCAGAAGCAGTTAAATTATAATTTGAAACCTGTGCATTATTTTTCCATAACAAAGCAGCATCCCAAGCTAATGGCTGTAATCTATAATAATTAATTAACAATTTATTGAATTGATTTCCTGCTCCAGCACGAGAAGCATTTGCATCTTTACCATCCATACCACCTAAAAAATGCGGCAAACCAAAATCAAATTCAGTTAATAAAATATTTCTACCTAAAACATCATTAAAATCCAAATCCAAACCATTCTTTAAAACTCTTAAACGATCCTGGGAACTTCTTTCACTTAACTGATAATTTCTAATTCTTTTATAATCAAATCCAGCATTATATCTTAAATCCATCTTATCTGTAACAATCAAAGCTTTAGTTGTAAAAATTCCCATAATATCAGCTTTACCTCTTGCATCTAAAACTTTATATTCTTTACCTAAAGTCAATCTGCTATGCGCAATATAAGCTCCCATTTCCCAACCAGAATTAATAGGAATAACATAACGCATCTGCTGTAAATACATGCTATCTGATTCTGCCATCTGAAATTTGTAATATAACTTATCATCAAAACCCAAAAGGTTATTATGTTCAACAACTGTAGAATAACGATTTTTTTCTATATATCTTGAACCAAAATTATCATATTCAAAACCAACATGGACAGGAAATCTATCTTTTACATCAATAATAACATCAGTAGTTCCTGCAGTTTTACCTGGAACTAAAGTCGCTTTAGCTTTTCTATCTGGATGTTCATTGATGTAAACCAATGATTTTTGTAACGCAGAATAATCAAAATAACCTTGCTCAGTCATTCCAATCTTTTTTTCTAATAAACCCGTCTTAAAATATTTATTATTTTTTATTTCTAAATTACCCAAACGTCCTTCAACTATTTTAATTAATAAATTCCCATCTTTAATTGACTGTGGAGGAACATAAGCGCGTGAAGTAACAAAACCTTTTTTTCTATATTCATCGGTAATTAAATCTGCAACTTTCTGAATAGCTTGAATAGAAAGATCTTGCCCTTCAAATTTAGCAGTAATTCCATTAATCACATCGGAAGTAATTAAAGTTACACCTTCAACCACAATTTTATTAACTTTTGTGGTAGGCCCAGAACCCGCTGGAATTAATTCTGCAGTAGATTCTTCTTGAACTTTTGGTCTTTCTGTTTCAAGTTTTTTATCAATAGATTTGGCTTTTTCTAAATCTTTTTCTTGACGTGTTACTCCACCAACTGTTTGTGATGGCGAAGGTTGCGCAAAAACATTAAAACTAAAAATTGAAACCAAACACACTGTTAAACCCAACAACAAAAACTTTTTCCCTCTCATGGGTTTGTCCTTTCTTTTTTCTAACCCTTTTAGTTACAATTAGTTTAACTTTAATTAGAATATATTCTAAAAAAAAAATTACTTTTTGTCAATATATTACTTCCATTTATTTTTGACTATAAACCACTGAAAACTTGCAACTTGTTAAAATATTTAAAAAAGTTTTTACTTAACCTGCCCTGCTAATATTCCAGAAGCCCATGCCCAAGCTAAATTATAACCACCACGCTTTGCTTTCACGTCGAGAATTTCACCGCAGAAGTAAATATTCTTTTGCTTTAAAGACTCTAAAGTATCAGGATTAATATCTTTTAAATCCACACCCCCATATGTAAACTCAGCCTCATTCCAACCACGAGTTGCATTAATTTTAAAATGCATATTTTTTAATAGGCTTGCAATTTTTTTAGGGTTTTTAGAAAAAATAATATCTTTCAGCACCAAACTAAATTTATTCGGCAAAATACCAGCAAAGAAATCATCTTTCCATAATTCAAACTGACCAAACCGTTTTTCCAATTCAGAAACTAAAACATTCAGCTCCATAAAAGGAACCATATCAACTAAAACAAAAACTTCAGACTTTCTTTGAATATTAATTGCATAAGATACATCTTCACTCATATCTAAAATAGCAGTACCCGACAATCCATATTTAGTAAAAAGCAGCTCACCATCAACACATTTTCCTTTTACCCCATCAATCAAACTTTGGGTTTGTGCAAAAATTTTCTGCCCCTGTAAAAAATGACAAACCTTGTCTTTTGATTCCAAAGCCACACATGCCACATAAACTGGATTTACAATATGTCCAAAACTTTCTGCTAACTTATAACAGCTTCCATCCGCACCTAAAGCCGGATAAGATTTTCCACCACCACAAATTATTATTTTTTTTACAAAAATTTTATTTCCAGCTTTAGAATTAATAGCAAAAGAATCACTTTGTTTCTGAATTTTAGAAACTTCAAAATTTAATTCAACTGAAACATTCAACCTTATTAATTCTTTTTCTAAAACTGTTAAAACTGAAGATGACTGGTTCGTAAATGGAAAGACTCTATTTTTATCTGCATAAAAATAGAGTCCTATATTTTGAAAAAAACTTTTTAAATTATTCTTTGAAACTTTATTAAATACTGATTCAACTAAATTTTTTGCTTCTTTACTATAAAAAGTTGAATTTAAATCTTCATTTAAAAAATTACATCTTCCTGAACCACTGGCAATTATTTTTCTGCCAATCTTACTGCATTTCTCAAGAAGTATTACTTTATAACCTTTTTGTGCTGCACTTACTGCAGCAGCAATACCAGATGCTCCCGCACCAATTATCCCAACATCAAAAACTTGCATATTACATATGCTTCAAAGCTTCCTGAATAATAGGCAAAATACCTTCAGCTTCTTCTTTAGACAATCTTCCTAATTTTGTAAAACGAAGATTACCATCTGTAGCAATATTACCTCTTACAATCTGCAACTTTTTAGGTCCATTATTGTAAGAATATACACTTATGATAATTCTGTCTTCTTCTTTTTCATAAGCTTTTGAAAAAAGCTGCTCATCCAAATTACTATCGTACGGCATATTATCCTCCTATATTTAATAAATATTAATTATATTTATATTTTTTTAATATTACCTATATTACAACATTTACTTTAGCTTGTATAGATTTTTTTTTACTTTTTAAAACTATCGTTTACTAAACAAACATCCGCAATAATTTTGCCGGTATAAATCATTATCTTTAGCAAATTGATTAGTTTTTTTAAACCCTTCTTCTTTTTTAAAATTATATGGTAAAAATTTACCCTGCGATATTTCTTTTCCAATCTGGTTAATTATATCCGTATTTTTATGCGGGCTTATAGAAAGAGTTGAAGCAATAAATTCAATTCCTAATTTATTTGCTTTATCCCAAGTTTTTTCTAAACGTAATTTATAACATAATTGACAACGCCGTGCACCTTCTGGCTCTTTTTCTAACCCAGCAACAGCTTTAATCCATCTATCATTATCATAAATATCATCAATAAATAATACTCCCAACAAAGAGCATACAAATTTAGCTGTTTCTAAACGTTTTAAATATTCCTCTTGAGGTTCTATATTCGGATTATAAAAAAAAGCAGTTACTTCATAACCATCAGATTTCAATTTTTCAATAGCGTGACTGGAACAAACACCACAACAGATATGTAATAAAACTTTTTTCATAATTAATTTAAATCTATCTCCAACCCATCTTTTGCAGCAACAACTTGAATCTTAAACTCTTTAGAAAGTTCTTTTGCTAACTTTTCTGGATTATTCGCAAGCATTGTCAAACCAAAATGAGTTAAATAAACTTTTTTAGGTTTTATTAAGCCAAGTAAAGTTCTTACATCCTGAAAACCAATATGGTCAATATCTGGTCTTTTATCAAAAAAAACTACACTTAAAACTAAAATATCTACATTATAAAAATCTTTTAACCCCTCAAAAAACCGAGTATCGGTCAAAATACCTAAACTTTTATTTTCGAGTTCTATTTTTATTCCGTAAGTTTCAACTAAATGCATATGCCGCATAGAAGTTTCAAATTTAATATTTCCAACCTGATACTGAGAATTTTGTCTTAAGATTTTAATTTCCTGAGGAAAATTTCTAACATAAGTTAAAATTACAGGTTCATTATTAAGCGCATCTTCAGGACAAAATACTATCCCTTTTTTATTTCTCCCGCCTTCTGTCATCGCTTCAATCATAACATTTACATCATTACTATGGTCTAAATGTTTATGAGTAAGAACAATTCCATCTAAAATAGAAGGATCCATTGCAGGCTTAGACTGCAAACAACGTACTAAACTCCCAGGGCCTGGATCAACCAAAATATTAGTTCCTTTATACGACATCCATAATCCTCCTGAATGGCGTTTTTGTTTAATCATCACAAAACGCGCGCCAGAAGTTCCCAAAAATTTTAAAAAGTTAGTCCTTACTTTTCTTTCAGCCATATTTTCTTAAACTCATCATTGATCATATCCATTTGCGCATCATTAATTTTACTTGCATCAAAATATTTCCCTTTATGTGAAACGAATTTATTCTTATAACCTTCAAAAAATGTAGCCACATCTACAACTTTAGCTCCATGAATACTCACAAATTCAACAATTTCACGATCATCGGAAACTACAACTATATTTTTAGGTTGCTTGGAATGTTCAACTAAACTTTTAATTTTATCATCAGCTTTTTGGTCACATGAAAAAATAACATCTATTCCTTGATTAGCTCCAATATCAATTGCTGAATTAAAATTCCCATGTCCATCAAAAACTAAAGTTATACTATTTTTACTGCTTTTACACAATTGCTCTTTTTTAATTATATTAATCAACGCAAAGCGCACATCTGTATATTTTTTAGGCGGGTTAAAATTTCTATGATTAATCAGATTGTAACCGTCGATTATGTAGTGTAAAGACATATATTAATCCTGCAATTGCGCTAACTGCTAAAGTAAGTACTGAGCCTATTAAAACACCTGCTAAGGCCAAATTTTTATCTACTCCAATTTTTGTCATAAAAAAGACAAAAGACGCTTCTCGAACTCCCCATCCACCTAATGAAATAGGCAATAGCATTATAAGACTTACTAAAGGAACAAATATTATAAAATAAATTATAGATATTTTTACTCCGATAGACAACATTATAAAAAAAGCACTAACAGGTACAAGCAGTTGAATAAAAAAAGATATAACTACTGTATACAAAAAATCTTTTTTTCTATTTTTAAAATGATACATTCTTTCATGTATTTCATGCAGAATAGAACGTATCTTACCTGCTTTTGGAGAATATAATAAAGAATTAAGCAACTTATACACTTTGCTGTTAAATAAAATAAATAACACAAAAACAAGAAACACTACTATACTTATTACCACATACAAAAAAACAGGATCTAATTTCACATAATTACCTAAAGCCACAGCTAAAATTAAAATAAAAACCATTCCAATATAACCATTTAATCTATCTAAAAATACACTAGCAACAACATCACCAGGACGTTTTGTATATAAAGATAAATCTACAGTTCGCATAAAATCTCCACCAATACTAGTAGGCAAAAAAGTATTAAAAAATAAAGCCCCGCAAAAAGATGAAATTAAGAATTTTATAGGAATTTGTAAATCAAATGATTTTAAAACAATTTTCCATCTTAAAAAACATAAAAAATTCACTAAAATGCTAATTAAAAAAATCAAACTAAGCACAAAACAATTAGAATTCTTTATAATAGATAATACATTTTTAAAATCTACTTGCCTAAAAAGAAAAAATAAAAAAACGATACTAACAGTAATTCTTAAAAAAATAGAAAATATTTTTTTCAATATTTTCATATTACCCTTTAAATTCTTTTCCTGTTAACTTACGATAAGCTTCTTGATATTTCTCTGAAGTTTTTTTAATAATTTCTTCTGGCAAATTCGGAGCTGGAGGTTTCTTATCCCAAGTAAGACTTTCCAAATAATCTCTTACAAACTGTTTATCAAAACTTGGTTGACCTTTTCCTGGTTTATATTCCGCTAACGGCCAAAATCTTGATGAATCTGGAGTCAAAACTTCATCAATTAGCGTGATTTTCCCTTCATAAATCCCAAATTCGAATTTAGTATCTGCTATAATTATACCTTTAGTCAAAGCATAATCTCGCGCTTTCTGGTAAACAGCTATACTTAATTCTTTTAATTTATTCGCTGTTTCCTTTCCTAATAAATTTTCTACATAACTCTGCGCAACATTAATATCATGTCCTTGATCTTCTTTTGTAGAAGGCGTAAAGATAACTTCTGGTAACTTATCAGATTCCATCAATCCGCTTGGCAATTTAATTCCACAAACTGATTGTTTATCTTTATATTCTTTCCAACCAGAACCAGATAAATAACCTCGAACAATACACTCAACCGGAAAAACCTTAGTCTTTTTAACAATCATCGACCTATTTTCAAGCTGATCTTTATATTTCAATGCTGATTTAGGATAATTATTTATATCTGCAGTAATCAAATGATTAGGAACAACATCTTTTAAAAGTTCGAACCAAAAACAAGATATACTATTTAAAATTTTTCCTTTTAAAGGAATTCCATCTGGCAAAACTACATCAAAACAAGAAATCCGATCAGAAGCTACAAATAATAAATTTTCACCTAAATCATAAACATCCCTAACTTTTCCTCTGCGAAAAAATTTTAAATCTTTAAACTCTGTATTTAAAACTATTTTTTCATCCATAGTTTTTCCTTTTAAAAAACGTTACGAACCCCCGGCGTTCGTTTAGGGGGGTTATAAATTATTCCATTAAATTAACCCGTTCTTTCAGTGCCCTATACTCATCCCAAAGCTCTTTTGGTAAATCTTTCTTAAATTGCTTGAAAAATTTATTTATCCCATCTAACTCTTCTACCCAATCTTCTTTTTTTAAATCAAAAAGTTTTTCCATCGCAGACGAAGAAACATTCAAACCGGTCATATCAATATCTGATGGATTTGGAACATAACCTATCGTGGATTCTTTAGCACCAATTTCATTATCACAACGATCAATTATCCATTCTAAAACTCTTAAATTCTCTCTATACCCAGGCCATAAAAATTTACCCTGCTCATCAGTTTTAAACCAGTTAACATGAAAAATTTTTGGAGCTTTTTTCATTCTCTTGCCCATATCTAACCAATGACTAAAATATCTCGCCATATTATACCCACAAAAAGGAAGCATTGCCATAGGATCTCGACGTACTTCACCTAATTTTCCTACCTGCGCTGCTGTTCTTTCTGAAGCCATAGTCGCTCCCATAAAAACTCCATGCGCCCAACTAAATGATTCATAAACTAACGGCGCTAAATGCTGACGTCTTCCACCAAAAATAATAGCAGATATCGGCACCCCATGATGCTGCTCTAAACGAAAAGAAGCAGAAGGACACTGGGAAATAGGAGTTGTAAAACGACTATTCGCATGCGCCGCAGAAACTTTCTTACCTTCAGCATCAACCATTCCTGGTTTCCATGGATTACCTTGCCAATTAATACCTCTTTGAGGAACTTCTCCATCAGCTTCTTCCCACCAAACGGTTCCATCTGGTTTTAACAAAACATTAGTATAAATTGTATTTTTCTTTATCGTTTCGACCATATTCGGATTAGTATGGGAATTTGTTCCCGGAGCTACACCAAAAAATCCAGTTTCAGGATTAATCGCCCACAAAGTTCCATCTGAATCTATTCTCATCCAAGAAATATCATCACCAACAGTCCAAATACGATAACCTTTTTTCTTTAATCCTTCAGGCGGCAAAAGCATCGCCAAATTTGTTTTACCACAAGCACTAGGAAAAGCTGCAGCAACATATCTAATTTTTCCATTCGGCTCCTCAATACCCATAATCAACATATGCTCAGCAAGCCATTTTTCTTTCTTGCCCATAAAACTTGCTAGACGCAAAGACAAACATTTTTTACCAAGTAAAACATTTCCGCCATAACCTGACCCAACACTCCAAATTGCATTATCTTCTGGAAAATGTAAAATCAATCTTCTATTAATATCTAAATCAGCTAAAGAATGCAAACACTGAGTAAAATCCGCACCTTTATCCAACTGTTTTAAAACACTAGAACCTACTCTAGTCATTATCATCATATTCAAAACAACATAACGGGAATCAGTTAATTCCACTCCTATTTTACTAAATTCAGATCCCACAGGCCCCATTGAAAAAGGAATAACATACATCGTTCTTCCCTGCATCGAAGATTTAAAAATTTCACGCGCTTTTGCATAACCATCACGTGGAGACATCCAATTATTTGTAGGACCAGCATCTTGTTTTTTCTTAGTACAAATAAAAGTTAAATGTTCTGTTCGGGCAACATCATTTGGATTTGTTCTATGCAAAAAACAACCTGGCAACTCTTTTTCATTTAACGGAATAAGTTCTCCAGCAGTCACACATTCTTTCTCCAACAGTTCTTTCTGCTCTTGTGAACCATCAATCCAAACTACATTATCCGGTTGACACATTTTTATTATTTTATCAATCCAATCTTTTAATTTTTGATTACTAGTCGGGTGTTTAAATTTTTTTACTGCACACATAAGAACCTCTCTCGTTTAAAACTGTAATTATTTACTTTTAAGTAAATAGTTGTGGGCGGAATGCGCTGCCACAGCGCCTTCACCGCAACCGTTTATAACCTGATATAAAATTTTCGAACGACAATCTCCGCAAGCCCAGATTCCAACTTCAGAAGTCTGCATCTGATCATCGGTAATGATAAAACCTAACTGATCTAACTTTAAATAATTTTTTAAAAATCCTGTATTAGCATCTATTCCGATAAAAATAAAAATACCTTGGCAATCAACTTTAGAACTAGCATTTGTTTTAATATTTTTTATCCTAACCGCTTCTACTTTGTTAACACCTAAAACTTCTTCAACTACACTATCTAAAACAAAGTTTATCTTTGGATTATTTTTAGCTTTTTCTAAAATAATATTTGCTGCCCGAAATTCCTGCCTTCTGTGAACAATAGTCACTTTACTTGCATACGAACTCAAATAAATTGCTTCTTCTATTGCTTTATCACCACCGCCAACAACAATAATCTCTTTATTTTTAAATAAAGGCGCATCACAAGTTCCACAATACGAAACACCTCTTCCGGTTAATTTCTCTTCCCCTGCCACACCTAACTTTTTCCATTTAGCTCCAGAAGAAATAATAATAGTCTTTGTTTCATATTTTTTTTCTGACGTAGTAACAATAAAATAATTTTCTTTTTTTTCTATTCCTAACACTTCTTCTGATTCTATTTTTACGCCTAAAGGTTCAATTTGCTTAACAAAATTAGATATCAAATCTTGCGTCATTATTCCTTCAGGAAAACCAGGATAATTTTCAATAGTTTGAGACAAAATAATTTGCCCTCCAGGCATCATTTTTTCAAAAACAACTGTCTTTAAGCAATATCTACCGGCATAAAGCGCTGCAGTCAAGCCCGAAGGCCCCGCTCCAATTATTATCAAATCATACATTATTTAACCTCATTATATTTAAGCTCATCTATCTTTTCTAAAATTATTTATCGATCTATCAAATGTTTTTTCTTTATCGGCAGGAAAATAACAGGCAGGAAGTTCATGCTTACTGCGATGATAACTCAAGCATTCACAACACATCCCTTTACGCTCACAGGGATCATAAGTACAATTACATATTTGTAGATTTTGTTTCTTGTTTTGACAACTTCTCATTTTTTTTCTTAAACTCTTCAATCTTTTTAATTATTTTACTTTTACTAGATAATGGTGCATAATCTATAATCATTTTCCCATGCAGATGATCTATCTCATGCTGGATAACACAAGCTAATAAATCTTTAGCTTCAAAACAAATTTTTTTCGCATTTTCATCACACGCTTCAACAATAATTTCTTTAGCTCGAGGTATTTTTATTAAAACTCCAGGAACACTTAAACAACCTTCTTCTATCGCCTGTTGACCTTCTCTTTTAATAATTCTAGGATTCACTAGCTTAAATAACCCTTGCCCAATATCAACAACTATCATGGATTCTTCTACTCCAATTTGTGGGGCAGCTAATCCAATCCCTTTTGAATCATACATAACACGAGACATTTTGCTTAAAATATTTCTAATTCTAGCATCTATATCTTTGACCTGTTTAGCACGTTTACGTAAAACAGGATCACCTATTATTCTAAGATTTAATTCTGTTTCTTTCATCAACTTTAATAATTTTTGGATTAATTGAGCGAGCTTCTTTATCCTCAACAATCGCATAAGTTAAAATTATTACCTCATCTCCCACACATGCCGCTCGAGCAGCTGGACCATTCATACAAACAACACCAGAGCCTTTTGTCCCTTCAATTGCATATGTTTCAATACGCATACCATTATTCAAATTCAAAACTTCTACTTTTTCATTTGGCAATATATCTGCTGCTTCTAATAAATTAGCATCAACAGTGATACTTCCCTCATACTGAAGATTAGCTTCTGTTACCTTAACTCTATGAATCTTTGATTTCAAAACTGTTCTCATCATAAATTACACCTTTTTACTTAGATAAAATTTCCCTTGATAAAGTTTCTGCAAAACTTTTTGAAGCAAAAGGACCAGCCGCAGTTATAATCCTACCATCTTTTTCCACATCCGCTGCAGTATAAACTGCTCCATCATTAGTCAACTCTTGTTTCTCACTATCCCAAACTGTTGCTTTTTTGCCTTTTAATAATCCTGCTTTCGCTAATGTAACCGGAGCAATACAAATAGCACCTAAAACTTTTCCATTATTATAAGCACTTGTTGCTATTCTATGCGCCTCAGAATTATTCCAATATTCTTCTGCACCAGAACCACCAATAAAAATTATCGCATCAAAATCATTTACATCAATATTTGAAACTAACATTGTAGGTTTAAAAGTCGATCCCATCATTCCAACAACCGTATTCAATGTAGTTGAAGCAACTTCAACAGATATATTATTACTTTTTAAACCATTGTAAGTATCATTTAATTCTTGATCTTGAAACTGATTACTCGCAATAACTAAAACTGCTTTTTTCATATTTCCACCTCCAAACACAAAACTACAACTGTTTAATAAAATCAAAGGTAAAAATAATAATCCAATAGCTTTTTTAATCATAGTATTTAAGCTCTAATCGCAGTAACAGCAACACAATCAACAACATCATCAGCAGAACATCCTCGAGATAAATCACTACAAGGTTTTTTCAATCCCATAAGCAATGGTCCTAAAGCTCTAGCCCCTGCCAAACGTTCTGTTAATTTATAACTAATATTGCCAGCCTCCAAACTTGGAAAAACTAAAACGTTTGCTCTTCCTCCAACTGGACTATCTGGAAACTTAATTTTTGCAACTTCCGGAACTAATGCAGCATCAACTTGAAGTTCTCCATCAATTAAAAGATTTGGCGCTAACTCTTTAGCCACTTTTAAACCTTCAACAACCTTATCTATTGCCCTGCCTTTTGCCGAACCTTTTGTAGAATAACTTAACATCGCTACGCGAGGAGGAATATCTAAAACTTTTTGCGCTAATTCAGCAGCTGCAACCGCAATACATCCAAGCTGTCTTGAATTCGGTTCAGGAATAACTCCGCAATCTGCATATATTAATGCTCCTTCTGGAGCTAAAGCACAATTTGGCATCGCCATAACAAAACTGCTGCAAGCAATATTCAATCTTTCATCTAACCCAACACAATGAATTCCTGCTCGACAAACATCTGCTGTCGTATGACTTGCTCCAGCAACAAACCCATCAACTACTCCATCACGAGTCAACATTGCAGCATAAAAAAGTGGGTCTTCAAACATTTTTTTCACTGCATCTAATTCCACACCTTTACCTTTACGCGATTCATAATACTCCCCAATATATTGATCTTTTTTTGTAGCATCCATTAAATCTGGAGTTAAAAATAAGATTTTAGAAATACCTTCGCGCTCTATAATTTTTGCCGCTTCAATCACTCTTTTATCATTATACTCAGGCAACGCTATTAATTTTTGTTTAGCTTTAGATCTTTCTCTGATTTTTGCTATAACATCCATTTTTAAATCCCCCTTATTATAGTATCTAAATCCACATAATCTTTTATTAATTTTACCACAGTATTTATTTTTGTTGAATATTTT